>JAGMDK010000574.1 GCA_023128695.1 Phycisphaerae bacterium | reverse complement strand
CCCATCAACGCAACGTTGACAGAGCTAGTATACCGTCATACATCAATGTGCGAGTTGGGTGGCGTGTGTGCCACTGCTCTTGAGCAGTGTCTTTTCTGACCGGCGGTCGCTTGGGCACTGCTCAAGAGCAGTGGCACACGGCTTGGCTCGGCAGGAGCCTCGCCCTCCCGCTCACTCGCCCTCCCGCTCACTTGCCCTCCCGCTCCGCGTCCTTACGATCCGGCGTTCCATGTCGTCGTGCAACCGTCGTATGCTTTGACAGCCGCCGGCTGCGGCTCTGAAGCCGGAGCAGTCTCCGCCGCCAAGCCTTGTTGCACCAGCGCCTCCCAGTGCTTCTCGTTGAAGATGCAGCCCGGGTCGCCGGCGTTGACCGCGCCGTAGTAGCTGTCCGCCCGGGCCCGGCAGCCGCCGCAGTAATTCTTGAAACGGCACACCTCGCAATGATGCGTCAGCCGCGCGCGGTCGCAGAGCAGTTCCCAGAACTCGTTGTCGCGGAAGATGTCGCGGAATCGGCGGCGGCGGATATTGCCGAGCACGCGCTGCGGCATGTACACACAGGGCGTGATGTCGCCGTTGGGCTCGATGCACACGTAGGTCCGCCCGGCCCCGCAGCCGCCGAGGTACTTGGCGACCACGCGGGCCTTCCACCCGCCGCCCGAGCCGGCGTGCGAGCAGGATTGCCGGCCCTCCGCCGGGGCCTCTGCCAGGCAGACGCGGCCTAGTTGCGGAGCGGTCGAGATGACGCCGATGCGGCCTGACTGCATCCACTTGTTCAATGTCTCCAGCAGCCATTGCCGCTGCCTGGGCGTGATGTCCGCCGCGGCCATCTCCAGTCCGCGTCCGACCGGGATGAAATTGAAATGCGCGAAGCAGCCCGCCCCGATGTCCACGGCGAATTGCAGCATATCCTCGACTTCGTCGATGTTCTCGCGGTGCACGCACATCGCGATACCCAGCCGCAGGCCTTCCTGCTCCACGACGTGCCGCATCCCGCGGACCGTCCGGTGCCACATCCCCGGCAGTCCGCGGAAGGCGTCATGCTTCTCCGGGTGCACCGAATCGAGCGATATCTCGACGTACCGTACGCCGGCGCCGGCCAGCTCCCCCGCCAGCCGCGGCGTCATCGTCGCCCCGTGCGTCGCCAAGCTCATGTGCATCCCATACTTCTGGCAATGCCGCAATACCGGCAGCAAATCCGGACAGATCGTCGGCTCCCCGCCCGCGAAGGCGACCATGGGCACGTACTCCGCGGCGATCTGGTCCACCAGGTCGAGCTTCTCCGTCAACGTCAGTTCGTCGGCCAACGCTTGGTGCGCGCTGTCCTGGTAACAATGTCGGCATCTCAGATTGCAGCGGTTCGTGAAGTTCCACACGCTGAACAGCGGGGCGGAAAAGCGCTGCGGCACCGTCAGGCCGAACTCCGCCACGCTGCGAGCCGTCGTGACCAGCCCGCGTACCGTGCTGGTATGCTCGCTGACCCGCTTCCGGAACGTCTGCACCGACGCCGAACCACGCATCCAATCGATGAACTTGTGCAGCGGCCAATACTTGATGCGTTGTTCGAGCGGGGCTTTCGGGTCGCCGTAGGACGAGAGCACCTCCTCGATAATCGTCTTCCGCCCCGGCCGATTGCGGGAGACGTAGCTGAGCAGCCGCCGCACGAAGTCCCGCCCGAGCCAGTTTTCGAGCGGGTGTTGAAAGTCCACGTCGAGGAAGCGCTGGTTGTTACCTGATTGTTGCAGATAGCTCGATTTCGCCGCGTAGTCGTGCGAGGTAACATGTCCATCGTCCGCCCGCGCGGCGCTCTTATCTGTGCAGTTCGAGACCGCCCCGTTGCGTCGATAATGCTTATTGAGCTTGAATGCCGTAGTATGCGCGGCCGTCTCCGTGCGACTGTCATATTCAGGGGACGAACCCAGGATTCCCAAGTCACGGTCGGCCATCGCGTTTTCCTCGCGGCTGCACATTCACGGCTGTCTGAATGTTGATCGTTCGGGAATATAAGCGGAATTGCAGGCCGATGCGAGATGAGTTTCGGCCGCTACATTGTGTGGCACCGGCTTCCAGCCGGTGGTTTCGGCCGGTACGGGGCCCGGCC
>JAGMDK010000573.1 GCA_023128695.1 Phycisphaerae bacterium | reverse complement strand
TTTGCGGAGGGTGCCCCATCCAGTTCGCCGGCCTCCGGGCCGGCGAAATGGGGTGGGGCACCCCTGCCGTGTGCCACTGTTCTTGAGCAGTGCCCAAGCTACCGCTGGTTAAAATAAGACACTGCTCAAGAGCAGTGGCACACAACAGCCGAAACCACCGGCTGGAAGCCGGTGCCACATAGTAGGGAACCCGCGCTGTTTACGGTCACTCCTCCTCCACCGGCCGAACGTGGCTGATTACATCCTCCGGAAGACCTTTGTCAAGTACCGCCGTAAACCGGCGTCCGCACCCGACGCACTCCCAACGAGCGGGCGTTTCCCCCTTGCGGGCACGCCGCAACGGGAGCGAGAGCCCGCAGTAACCACAGTTCCCGACCCGGCTGGAGAGCACATTGGTCAGGTCGCTCACGGTCCAGGGCTTCAGCAGGCATTCCGTCACACCCAAGCGAGAAAACTCGACCGAACGGTCGCTGCCGCTCGTGCCGACGATTTGCGCCCCGGGCAGGACGCCGCGCAGTCTGTGCACAAGCTCAGACACCTCTTCGCCGGGCAAATCATGATCGACCACCACGACTCTGATTCCGGAATCGCGCCGGCAGGTCTCCAACGCCGTGGCGGCACTCTCGGCGGTGTGACAAATTCCGCCGCCGCACTCGATTTGCTTGGCCACGACGTGCCGTACCCACTGGTCATCGTCCACGATCAAGGTCCGGCCCTCAAACGGCCAAGGCACCAACGTGGATGGTTCCAGATCCAGCAACATGTGGACCACGGGATGATCCTTGTGGCGCTGCTGGTCGTTCGGAATGGCAATGACCAGCCACCCTTGCCCGTCGGCATGCGCCTTCGCCCGCAGATGCCAGCGCGCCTCCGGCGACCAGCGCGGAGACACGGTGACCCAGCGTTGCGTGGCGTCGGTCACCAGAAAGGACTCGGTGAAGTCAAGCAGTTTCCAGAGCTCCGGCTCGGATTGCTCGGCGCCGGTTTGCCCGAGTAATTGCCGCGCCCGCTCGTTGGGGAACCTGACCGCGCCGCGCCGATCAACTTCAAACACAGCGATCGGCGAGCGGTCCAGGGCGGTCGGTGAACCGGTCCCGACGGCGCGCACGGCATCCCGCAGCCGGGCCATTTCAAATGGTTTTTCAATGAATTCCGAGACCTGAAGACTCCGGGCGTCCTCCCGCAGATCAGAGGCGGGGAAGCCGGTGATGAGAATTGTCTCGAGCTTGGGCACCACCACCCGCAGCGCTTCGGAGACGTGCAGCCCGTGCAGGTGATTCTTCAGCATCCAGTCGGCTACCAGGACGTCCGGGCGGAATTGGCTGCCGACGGAAACCGCGTCGCGCCCATTTGCGGCCGTGAGGACCTCGTGTCCGTCCCGTGACAGAGCTCGACTGATGTGTTCTCGATAGCGGGGTTCGTCATCGACAACGAGAACCTTTGACATGGCCTTATCCTCCTTGATTGCCTAACAAGGCAGCTCGATCGTGAACGTGGTACCTTGCCGCGGGTTACTCGTCACGTCGATGCTTCCGCCGTGCGCTTGAACGATACCGTGCACAACACTCAAGCCCAATCCGAGGCCCCCCGTTTGCTGATGCGTGGTGTAGAAGGGGTCGAAGATGTGCTCTAATTGTTGGGGCGGCATCCCCGGGCCGTTATCGGCCACCGTCACACGCACGCCGGTCTCGCACCGTTCCGTCGCGACGGTGACCCGCGTGCCGGCCCCGCCGGCCTCCATCGCATTCTGGATCAGATTGATCAAGATCTGCTCGAATTCGGTCGGGTTGACGGCGATGAGCGGCAAGTCCCCGGTCAGGTGGAGCGTGAGTGTTCCGCCGTGCTGCTCAACCGCTGCGCGGGTCAAATACAGGGCCCGTTTGACCAGGGCATTGAGGTCGTAGGGCCAACGGACGGTCGGTTCCTGCCGGGCAAATCGTAAAATGCTCTGGATAATGCGACCACACCGCTTGGCATCCTCGGTAATCTCAAGCAGACATTTTTTGATGAAGGCGCGGTCGCGCGGCTCGTCGATTTCGTCGAGAGCACTCTGGGCCGAAATGAGAATCCCGCCCACCGGATTGTTGATCTCGTGCGCGATGCCGGCCGCCAGCGTGCCGATGGACGCCAGCCGCTCGGTGCGTTGCAGTTGCTCCTGGGCCTCCTTGAACTCGGCGGTGCGTTCCCGCACGCGTTGTTCCAGCTTGTCGTGCGCTTCACGCAGGGCCGCTTCCGCCCGTTTGCGCTCGGTGATGTCGCGGACGGTAGCCAGCAAATGCGGCTGCCCCCTGAACGTGACCGCCGAGCCGCGCACCTCAACATCAAAGGTGGAGCCGTCTTTGCGCACGTCGACCGACTCGGTAAAGAACCGGCCTGTGGTCTGGACTGCTTTCTTGAAGTTCTCGAAGCGGTGATAGTAATCCGGGTGGACGACGTCCTTCCCCGTCAGGCCGATCAGTTCCTCGTGCCGGTAGCCGTACAGGGCACATGCCGCCGGATTGACTTCGACAATGCGGCGCTCATAGTCGTAAATGAAAAAGGCATCCGTGGCGGCCTTGAATATTTGACGATGCTGCTCTTCACTGGACCGCAGGGCCTCCTCGGTCCGTCGGCGTTGGCCGGTAGCGTCTGATGCGCCCGCGGCGAGCTCGCGCTCGATCCACAGCCAGTTTGACCCCCGCGTGCCGGAAGCCGCCAGCGGGATCACGCGACATTCCGCAACGTACTGCTCGCCGTTCTTGCGTCGCCGGGGCATACGTTCCGCGAATTCACCGCATTTCTTCAGCGTCTCGGCAATGCGCGCCAGCACGGACCGGTCGGCCCGCCCCCCCTCCAGCGACTGGATTGAGCGGCCTACTATCTCCGCGGGCGAATACCCGCTGACGCGTGTGAAGGCTCGATTGACGTACAGGATTCGCGGCCCGTGGAGCTGCCCGTCGTCGTCGGTGATCGCAACGGCCTCCGACATCTGATCGAGAGCCGCGCGGAATGATTGGGGCTCATCCGCGGCCTGGCGGGTCATCTCATTCTCCCGATGACATCTCGCGACCACTCCCCCCCGAAAACGCTCTTGGGCCACGTTTGTCCGCGAGATTCCCAGCTTCGTCATCACACCAAGCAGGAGCGCACAATCGAGATTGTACCTGAAAGGCGCTCCCAAACGCAACGGATTATTGATAAGTCGTCGTGGAAAGGGTGGGCGTCAGGAAAGTGGG
>JAGMDK010000572.1 GCA_023128695.1 Phycisphaerae bacterium | reverse complement strand
CCACACGGAGGCCCGCCCCACCCACTATGTTGACGTTCACCCCTGTGGATGAGGTTTGTGGCATGGCGCTGATGGTTGGAATTTCCGGCGTGAGGGGTATCGTCGGCCAGACGCTGACGCCCGCGGTGGCGCTCGAGTTCGCGCAGGCGTACGGGACGCTGCTGGAGGGGGGGCGTTTGGTTTTGGCGCGTGACTCTCGGCCGAGCGGGCCGATGTTCGAGGCCGCTGCCGCCGCCGGGCTGATGGCCGCCGGCTGTCGGGTGACGCACCTCGGCCTCGTCATGACACCCACCTGCGGGCGGACCATTCGCGAGGGGCAATACGATGGCGGCATGATCATTACCGCAAGCCATAATCCCAGCAGTTGGAATGGGCTGAAGTTCCTGGATGACCTCGGCGTGGCCCCGGACCCAGTGCGTGCCCGGCGAATCGCCGCCATCCGGGAAAAGGGCAATTATCAACTTGTCAAAACCGGTTTCGAGCCGCCGCTGGTGGACCACCAGGCCGGCGAGCGGCACGCCGAGGCGGTAATCAAGGCTTGCGAAGTGGATCTGAGCGTGCTGAAGGGGCCGCTGGTCGTGCTCGACAGCATCAATGGTGCCGGATGCGCCCACACGCCGGATTTCCTGGCCGCTCTAGGGTGCAGATTGATTCATATAAACGGCGAGCCGAGCGGCGAATTCGCTCATCGCCCGGAACCGGTGCGGGAGAATCTGGAGCAATTGTGTACCGCTGTGCGTGCGGCCAAGGCCGCGATCGGCTTCGCACAAGACCCGGACGCCGACCGGCTCGCTATCGTGGACGAGCACGGCGAGTACATCGGCGAGGAATATTCGCTGGCCTTGGCGGCGGAATTCGTACTGTCGCGGCGGCCGGGACCGGTGGCAGCGAATCTGAGTACTTCTCGCATAATCGACGACATCGCGGCTCGCCACGGAGTGCCGGTACTTCGCACGCCCGTCGGAGAGACCCACGTGGCCCGCGGTATGCTCGCCAACAAGTGTGTTATCGGCGGGGAGGGTAACGGCGGGGTGATCGACCCGCGCATCTGCTACGTGCGCGACAGTCTGTCCGCGATGAGCCTCGTGCTGCAACTACTGGCGGCCACAGGCAAGCCAATCAGCGAGCTGGTCGCCGGCCTGCCTCGGTACGCGTCTATCAAGCAGAAGTTCGAGGTGCCGCGAGAGCGGATCGACGGAGCGGTGGAGGCGGTCACGAAGGCCTTCGCAAAGCAAAAACCGAACACCGCGGACGGCGTCCGGGTAGACTTTGAGGAAGGTTGGGTCCATCTGCGAGCCTCTAATACCGAGCCGGTTCTACGTGTGATCGGGGAAGCCCGTACAGCGGTGGCGGCGACGGAACTAGTAAGCAAAGTACAAAGCGCGGCGGGGCTTGAATAGGAGCCGCGGGCTTCAGCCCGCGCGGTGCCCCGTAAGAGAGAACCGCAATAGGTTGCGAACGACCGCGCGGGCTGAAGCCCGCGGCTCTTCAGAGTTCTCGCGCATCTGTCGCTGGTGCGAGAGAAAGGAATCTCGGCCCAGCGAGGAGTTCAGTAATCAAATGAATCAGATTCGTACTTTTACCATTGTCCCGCAACTACCGGAGTTGCTCGAGCCGCTCCGCCAACTGGCCTACAACATGTGGTGGGCCTGGAATCCGGCGGCGACGGATCTCTTCCGGCGACTGGACACCGACGTGTGGCGGTTGACGGAGCACAATCCGGTGGCGCTGCTGTGGCAGACCAGCCAGGACCGGTTGGAGCAGACCGCCCGCGATGATGGATACGTCGCACAGCTTTGCCGTGTGATGGACAGCTTCTTCGTTTACATGAACAGCCGCACTTGGTTCGACGAGGCCCACGCCAACGAGAAGGACGTGCTAATCGCGTACTTCTCCTGCGAGTTTGGGCTGCATGAGTGTATGCCCATTTACTCGGGCGGCTTGGGGGTGTTGGCCGGCGATCACCTGAAGTCCGCCTCCGACCTGGGCATCCCACTGGTAGCGGTGGGGCTGGCGTACCGTCAAGGGTACTTTACCCAGCAGCTCACCGAGGACGGCTGGCAGTTGGAGAGCTATCCCGTACACGATTTACACCAATGGCCGGCTACGCCCGTGAAGGACCAACACGGCCAGCAGCTCAAGATCAGCGTCGCGCTCGGGACGCTGACCATTACCGCGGCAATCTGGCTGGTCCAGGTGGGGCGGGTGCGGCTGTACCTCCTGGATACGGATATCCCCGAGAACCCGCCGGAGTTGCGGGCCGTGACCGCGCGACTGTATGGGGGCGACAGCCAGATGCGAATTCGGCAGGAGATTCTGCTGGGCATTGGCGGGCTGCGGGCCCTGCGGGCAATCGGGATCGAGCCGACCGTGTGTCACATGAACGAGGGCCACGCCGCGTTCTTGTCTCTGGAGCGGATTCGCCAGGCGATGCACGAGCAGGGTCTCAGCTATCGGGAGGCCCGGGAGGCGATGTGCGGGGGACACATTTTCACGACCCACACGCCGGTGCCGGCCGGCATTGATCGTTTTGAGCCGCGGCTGGTCGAGCAGCAACTGGGCTGGATGGCGCAGGAGTTGGGCATCAGCACGGCGGAGCTCCTGGGGTTCGGCCGCGAACATCCTGACCGGTCGGAGGAGCTGTTTACGATGCCGCTGCTGGCGCTGCGGATGGCGTACCGCAGCAATGGCGTGAGCAAGCTGCACGGGGAGGTGGCGCGGGGCATGTGGCAGGGCTATTGGCCCGGCGTCCCGCGCGAAGAGGTGCCGATCAAGCACATCACCAACGGGATACATACCCGCACCTGGATGAGCCCGACGATGGCCGACCTCTTCGATCAGTACCTGGCCCCGGGCTGGCCCGAAGCGGCCGAGGACGACCCGCTCTGGCGGCGGATCGACGAGATCCCCGACGCCGAGTTGTGGCGGGTGCACGTGCGGCGGCGGGAGTGGATGATCGCGGCACTCCGCCGGCGGACGCGGAACCAGTTGAGAGGGCGCGGTGCCCCGCCGGCCGAGATCAAGGCGGCCGACGAGATCCTGGACCCGGAGGCCCTGACGATCGGGTTTGCCCGGCGGTTTGCCCCGTATAAGCGGGCCACGCTGCTGTTCCGCAACCTCGAACGGTTCAAGGCGATCGTGACGAATAAGGAACGCCCGGTCCAGTTTGTCTTTGCCGGCAAGGCCCACCCCAACGACGGGGCGGGGAAAGAGCTGATCAAGCAGATCGCGGCGGTCTGCGCGCAGCCTGAACTGCGCCGGCGGGTCGTTTTCCTCGAAAATTATCATATTTCGCTCGCCCGCGTCATGGTCCAGGGCGTGGACGTTTGGCTGAACAACCCCTTGCGACTCCACGAAGCCAGCGGCACCAGCGGCATGAAAGTCCCGGCCAACGGCGGGCTCAACCTCTCGTGCCTCGACGGCTGGTGGCCCGAGGCCTACAATGGGGAGAACGGCTGGGCGATCGGCGACGGGCGCGTTTACGACGACCTGGCTTACCAGGATCACGTCGAATGCGAGTCGCTGTATAACCTGCTGGAGCGGGAGATTATCCCGTTATTTTACGACCGCACGTCCGACGATCTGCCCCGCAAGTGGATCGCCCGCGTGAAGGAATCGATGAAAACGATTTGTCCGATCTTCAACAGCAACCGGATGCTGCGGGATTATACCCAGCAGATGTACCTCCCGGCCGCACGCCGCGCCGGGCTGGTTTGCGCGGACGGGTTCGCCTTGGCCAAGTCGCTGGCGACGTGGAAAGAGCGGCTCCGAAAACACTGGCACGAGGTGCAGGTGGCCGATGTGCAGACCGAGGCGCGGGACGTGCTGAAAGTCGGCGATGAATTGCCGTTGCGGGCGCGCGTGCAGCTCGGCTCGATTCCGCCGGAGGATGTCGCCGTCGAGGTGTACTACGGGCCGCTGAGCACGGACGGCGATATCACGCAGGGTCGCGCGGTGCGACTTGAGTTCGAGCGGCCCGAATCGGATGGCGAGCATTGGTTCGGGGGGGCGGTGCCTTGTCAGACCAGTGGGCGGAACGGCTACGCGATTCGGGTGGTGCCGTGCCATGAGGACTTGGCCGATCGGTACGATCAAGGCCTGGTGGTATGGGGTTAGCAGTCCGTTGATAAAGGCGACTAGTGCTTTGTCAGCCCTTGCTTGACGGGTAACGCCATGGCAGGGAGGGCGAAGCTCCCGCTGAGCCGCGGCACCCCTGGCTCGGCAGGAGCCTCGCCCTCCCGCCCGACCCATCAATTGATGACTGACAGAGCAATGGCACACCGACTCGGCGATTGCCGGACGCTCGGTGAATTGCGAGAGAGTGAGAATCACTATGTCGGATGAATCAGTAACTCTGGCGGCGTTGCGCAAGGTGGTGGCTGACTTCGTGGCTCAGCGCGAGTGGGAGTGCTACCACGACGCGAAAAACCTCGCCATGTCGATCGCAATTGAGACCGCCGAGTTGATGGAGCACTTTCAGTGGGTCAAGAGCGATGAGTTGCCGGCTCTGTTGGCCGACGAGGCCCGGCGGGCGGCCATAACGGATGAGATCGCGGACATCACCTGCTATCTCCTCGCGTTGGCCAACGTACTGGAGATTGACGTGTCCACGGCCCTGACCGACAAGATGGCCAAGAATGCGGCCAAGTACCCGGTGGAGCAATTCCGGGGTCGCTATTTTAAGCCGGGAGAGCATGACGCGCGCGGGGGGTAGGGCGGTGTCACGGCGAGCGTGTGGTGGCCCCAAGAGTCACGGGAGAGAGCAACAAGTTGAAAGGGCGATCCGCGGCTAAGGCATCATTCCATCACATCTCCCACATCTCCGCGCTTGAGATGTGAAGCAACATTAATTTCGGCCTGACTTGACAGAGTGTGTAAGTGTGGTAGTCTAGATAGTGCGACTGCGGGGTAGAGCAGTTGGTAGCTCGTCGGGCTCATAACCCGGAGGTCGCAGGTTCGAGTCCTGCCCCCGCTAATGCTTGGCTGGCAAGGGGTTACGAGAAATCGTGACCCCTTCTTGATTGGGTTCGGAGCCGGCATTGTGCCCGGTTTTGTGCCCTGTCTGCCTCGGGGTTTCTCCCGGTAGTGAGACAACGTTGATCCTCCTCTGTTCCGATCACCAGACCACATCCAGACCCTGGGTCTCCCGTCTGAGCTTCTCTTCCAACTCGGCCTTGGTCGGATCACCCGGACCGGGGAAATCCGAGATGGCCAGGTCAACGATTTCCACATCGAGAGGCCCGTCGGCGTACACGTTCTGGACGAGCCCACCAGAGACTTCAACGACAACACGCATCGAACACTCCTGGCCTACAGGCAACAAGGTGAGATTAGCCCGAAGTTCCGGGAGTAGGCAACACGTAACTCCGGCCGGGGGCCGAGGTTGTGGTTCTGA
>JAGMDK010000571.1 GCA_023128695.1 Phycisphaerae bacterium | reverse complement strand
CCTAGCGCTGCCACGGAACAAGGCGCCCGACGGCCGGTACATCTAGAAACTAGAGACTAGAAACTGGAAACTAGACCTTATCACCTTGTCACGTTCCCACGTTCCCCACGTTCCCACGGCCGGTACGGGGCCCGGCCGCTACATACGACTCAGAAAATGCGGGTAATAGCAAGCTCTTGAGCAGTGTCCACGCTACCGCTGGTCAAACGAAGACACTGCTCAAGAGCAGTGGCACACATTCCCCACCAGAGAGGACCACAATTGGTCGCGAACGACCGCGCGGGCTGAGTAACGTGGGAACGTGGGAACGTGATAAGGTGATAAGGTGATAAGGCTGCAATAGTTTGCGAACGACCGCGCGGGCTGAAGCCCGCGGCTCTTCAGAGTTCTCGCGTCTCTCCCCGCGAGCACCAATCTGTGGCTGACCGGTTGAAAACCGGCGTCACAGTGAGTAATGAAAGCCATTCCGTGAGGATAATCTCGCGAGGTTTATGGAAGAGACGGTTACCGAGGACATCTACCAGCCGCTGAGGAAGCAACGACGATGAGCAACCAGTTGATTGAATGCGTGCCGAATTTCAGTGAGGGAAACGATCTCGCCCTCATCAAGCAGATCACCGATCAGATCAAAGCCGTGGAGGGCGCCACACTGCTCGACGTCGATCCGGGGCGGGCGACCAACCGGACCGTGGTAACATTCGTCGGCGAGCCGGTGCCGGTGCTCGAGGCCGCCGTCCGCGCCGGCCGGAAGGCCAAAGAGCTGATCGACATGAGCAAGCACCGTGGCGAACACCCGCGCTTCGGCGCGATGGACGTCTGCCCGCTGGTGCCGGTCGCGAACATCACCATGGAGCAGACCGTCGAATACGCCCACCAACTCGGCCGGCGGCTCGGCGAAGAGGCCGGCATCTCCGGATACTTCTATGAACACGCCGCCGTCAGGGAAGACCGCCGCAACCTGGCCGTGGTGCGGGCCGGCGAGTACGAGGGCCTGGCCGAGAAGCTCAAGAATCCCGCCTGGAAGACCGACTTCGGCCCCGGCACGTTCGATCCGAAATACGGCGTGACGGCGGTCAGCGCCCGCGACTTTCTCGTGGCCTACAACGTCAACCTGAACACGACCTCGACTCGCCGGGCGAATGCGATCGCTTTCGACGTTCGCGAGAAGGGCCGCAAGAAACGTGAGGGTAACCCGCTGACCGGGCCGGTCGTCAAGGATGAGCACGGCAAAGACGTGTGGCTCCCCGGATCGCTCAAATGCGTCAAGGGGATCGGCTGGTTCATCGAGGAGTACGGGGTCGCCCAGATTTCGATGAACCTGACCAATATCAGCGTCACGCCGGCGCATGTGGCGTTCGATGAGGTCTGCCGGCGGGCGGCGGCTCGCGGCGTGCGGGTGACGGGCTCCGAGCTGGTCGGGCTGATCCCGCTCAAGGCGATGCTTGACGCCGGCAGGTATTTCCTGCGGAAACAGAAGCGTTCGCTCGGCGTGTCGGATAAGGAGCTGATCAAGATCGCGGTCAAGTCGATGGGCCTGGACGAGCTTTACCCGTTCAAGCCGGAAGAGAAGATCATCGAGTACGCGATCGAGGCAAAGAAGGGCCGCGGACTTCAATCCGCGCGGTCGCTCGTCGACATGACGGTCGCGGGCTTCGTCCACGAGACCGCCAGCGAGAGCAAGGCCCCCGGCGGCGGGTCGGTCTCGGCGGCGATAGGTGCCATGGGGGCCGCCCTGAGCACGATGGTCGCCAATCTCTCGAGCCACAAGCGCGGCTGGGACGAGCGCTGGGAGGAGTTCAGCAACTGGGCCGAAAAGGGCAAGGCCTGCCACGATGAGCTGCTGAAGCTGATCGACGACGACACCGACGCCTTCAACAAGATCATGGCGGCGTTCGGCCTGCCGCAGACTACGGATGAGGAGAAAGCCGCCAAGAACCAGGCGGTCCAGGCCGCGACGAAGGAAGCGATCGAGGTTCCGTTCCGCGTGATGCAGGTTGCGTGGGAGTCGATGGAGGTCGCCAAAGCGATGGCCGAAATTGGCAACCCCGCCTCCGTCTCCGACGCCGGCGTCGCTGCCCTGGCCGCCCGCTCGGCGGTGATGGGCGCGTTCCTGAACGTGAAAATCAACTCGGCGGGCGTCGAGGACAAGGCGTGGATGGCGGACATCCGGAACCGCGGCCATGAAATCCAGGAAAAGGTTGCCGCGATGGAACAAGAGATTCTGGCTATCGTCGAAGGAAAGCTCTAGAATGTTCCGAGCTTATTGAACCAAGAGCTCAAAGGTATAAGAGCCGAGGACTGAACATTGGGGTATTGACTTATGCGTATCGATGAGTTTTTGAAGCAATTACGCAATACGCCCGCGCGACGGATCGCTAATCAAGTTGCGACATTAACTCAACCGTCAATCCGGGTCCGGCCTCGTCGACGATGACGAAGGTGGTGGTCTGGGCGTTCTTGCCGGAGGGGGCCTGGAGGCCGGCCTGGACGATCCGCTGGAGGTCCGCGCGGGGCACCGGCTGATCCTTGAACGGGCCGCGGTAACTGTGCCGTTTGGCGATAGCTTCGAACACGTCCATGAGATTCTCCTCCAGGTGGACGTTTCACCTTGTTACTGGCCCCGGCTGTGTCAGCCGGGCGGAAACCAAGTTATCCGCTGTGGCGACGGAAAGCGAGGCCGTAGCGAAGCCAAGCAGGTCGGATCAGCGACCCGACAAACACAAAATTCGAGAAACGTTTGGTCTATGACCCGACCTACACTGCTGGCGAGGCGGGGGCGCTCATGGTATCCTACGCCTCGCGGGGCCCAACTGCGTCGGCGCGGACGCAGAGCCCGTGCTTTTGCGAGCGTACAGCGATATGACCGAGACGATCTCTCTCTTGAACATGAAGGGCGGCGTGGGCAAGACTACGTTGGCGGTAACGCTAGCGAGGTACGCTTACGTGCGGCGTGGGAAGCGCGTGCTGCTGATCGATTTTGATCCGCAGTTCAACTCGTCGCAGCATCTCATGCACTTTAGGACCTACGCGGACCATGTCCAGGACAAGGGAACGATCGCGGACCTACTGATCGAGTCGCCGACCTTGCGGCTTCAGGAGACAGGAGAAAGGATCTCGCCCTCAGATTGCATCGCTCGTCTTGGCGCAAAGAGCGCGAAGTCCGCATATTTCGATTTAGGGCCTGCGACGAAATAACTATTG
>JAGMDK010000570.1 GCA_023128695.1 Phycisphaerae bacterium | reverse complement strand
CGGGCACGGAGGCCCGCCCCACCGGGCAAGGCCGCCGCGTAGTCAGAATAGACATCCGGAGAGATCAATGCGTGTATTGTCGGGCATCCAGCCCTCGGGAGCGCTTCATTTGGGCAACTATTTCGGTGCCATGAAGCAGCATATCGAGCTGCAAGAGGAAAACGAGTGCTTCTACTTCATCGCCAACTATCACTCCCTGACGACGATCCAGGACCCCGAGCGGCTGCGCGAGCTGACCCGCGACGTAGCCTTCGACTACCTGACGATGGGGCTCGACCCCGAGAAGGTCATCTTTTTCCGCCATAGCGACGTGCCGGAAGTCACCGAGCTGGCGTGGATTCTCTCCACCGTCACGGGCAAGGGGCTGCTCGAACGGGCGCATTCGTTCAAGGACAAGACCGCCAAGGGGCTCGGGGTCAACATGGGGCTGTTCTGCTACCCGCTGCTGATGGCGGCCGACATCCTCATCTACCGTAGCGACGTCGTCCCGGTCGGCAAGGACCAGGTCCAGCATATCGAGATGACGCAGGACATGGCCGGCTATTTCAACCAGACCTACCGGGAGGTCTTCGTGCGGCCCGAGCCGCGACTCAACGAGGCCTTTGTCGTGCCCGGCGTCGACGGGCAGAAGATGAGCAAGAGCTACGGCAACGCCATCGACCTGTTCGGCGATCCGAAGGCCACCAAAAAGCGGATCATGAGCATCAAGACCGACAGCACGCCGGTGGAGGACCCGAAAGACCCGGCCCAGTGCAACGTCTTCGCGCTGCTCAAGCTCATCGCCGAGCCGGAGGAGGCCCGGGAGTGGGAGCGGCGCTATCGGGTCGGCGGGCTGGGCTATGGCCAGGCCAAAAAGCGTCTGGCGGAGTTATACGAGGAGAAATTCGGCTCGAAACGCGAACTCCGCGCCCAATGGGCCGCGCGCCCGGACGACGTGGAGGATATACTGCGCAGCGGCGGCCGACGAGCCCGCGCCGTGGCCCAGGAAGTCATGGCCGAGGCCCGCGCGGCGTGCGGGCTCGTAACCGCAAAACACTAACCGCCAAGACGCCAAGAGCGCCAAGGTCGCCATGAGTGACTTTAATAAGCATAGACGTGAACCGAGTGAAGAACTAGACCGCCTGGCGCGCGAAGTTATTGGAGCAGCGATCGAAGTCCATCGGATTCTTGGACCAGGGCTACTCGAATCGGTGTACGAAGGGGCGTTGTGTGTCGAATTGTCTCTCCGAGGACTTCCCTTTATCCGCCAACCCTCTGTTGATTTATCTTACAAGGGCAATATTGTTGGCAAAGGACGCCTAGACCTGCTAGTCGGTAACGCATTGGTCGTTGAACTCAAGGCCGTGGAAGCATTGAACAACGTTCACAAGGCTCAGGTCATCTCATATTTGCGAACGACGGGCTATCACTTGGGTCTTCTAATCAACTTCAACGTCCCCATCTTGAAAGATGGTATTAAAAGAATAATATCAAGTTGAAACTTAGCGTCCTTGGCGCTCTCGGCGTCTTGGCGGTTTCGGCGTCTTGGCGGTTTGTTTTGTGAGATGACTTGCCCGAACCCTACCGTGTAAAACTCGATGTCTTCTCCGGGCCGCTGGACCTGCTCTTGTACCTGATTCGGCGGGACGAGGTTGATATCTATGACATTCCCGTCGCCCACATCACCAACCAGTACCTCGAACACGTCCGTCTGCTGGAGCAGCTCGATCCCAACACGGCCGGCGATTTTCTGGTGCTGGCGTCCTCGCTGGTCGAGTTGAAATCGCGAGCTCTGCTGCCGACGCCGCCGCTGGAGAGTGAGGACGAGGCCGAGGACCCCCGGGCGCCGCTCGTGCAGCAGTTGCTGGAATACAAGCGTTTCAAGGACGCCGCCCGTTCGCTCGGCCGGGCCGCCGACGAGCGGGCCAAGCGCTATGTCCGCGTGCCGGCCGAGTTGCCGAAAGAGTTGGCCGGCGTCGAGCTGGAAGAGGCCCAGGTCTGGGACCTGCTCGCCGCGTTCAGCAAGGTCATGACGGCCATCGGCCGCGGGCCGGGCGAGCACGCGGTCCTCTACGACGACATGCCGCTCGCGCTGCACGCGGCGGAAATCCTGGCGATTCTCGCACAGGAAGGCCCGACCACGTTTCTAGCCCTCTTTGCCGAACAGGACGACCGGATGCAGATCGTGGGCCGCTTCCTCGCCCTGCTCGAACTGATCCACCGTCATCGCGTCCGGGCCGAGCAGGAAGTTATGTTCGGCACCATCTATATCTTCCTGCTCATCGAAGTGGCCGAGCCGGAGGATGAGTCGGAGAACACCAGCCCAGCGGAAACCAAGCAGGAAACAGAAATCACAACTTCGCCGGCGGCAACGGCCGATCGTGACGGTACTCTGCCGGCAGAATATGACACGGAGACACCAGATGAGCAAACCGAGTGAACGCCTTCAGGACCTGAATCTGACGCTGCCGACGGTGGCCAAGCCGGTCGGGGCGTACGTGCCGGCCGTCCGGCACAACGACACGCTGTTGCTGAGCGGACAGATTCCGCTTCAGGACGGCCAGCTTGCATACACGGGCAAGGTCGGCGGTCCCACGGGCCGCACGCTGGAAGAGGCCCAGGCGGCCGCCCGGCTCTGCGCGCTGAACGCCGTCGCGGTGGGAGCTGACTCCGCCGGCGGCATCGACAACCTGACCCGGGTGCTGAAGGTCGTGGTCTACGTCGCCTCCAACGACGGCTTCACCGAGCCGCACAGGGTCGCCAACGGCGCCAGCGACCTGTTGGCCGACATCTTCGGCGAAGCCGGCCAGCACGCCCGCGCCGCCGTCGGCGTCGCCGTGTTGCCGCTGGATGCGACGGTCGAGGTCGATGTGACCTTCGCGCTGGCGAACTGATCGGCAGGGACATACGACCAACTCTACGAGTGCCTTCAGTCCGTTCGGAAAAAGATATCCGGGAGCGGAAGGTATGCGATGCCGCTGCATACAGTATGCTCACCGGCGGGGTTCCGCTCTGCACATACGGGCGCGGACGGCCCTGAATTACCCGTCTGTTTCCAGCACGTCTTTGTAGTCCGCCTCTTCCGGTGTCATCGTCACGATCGGGCCAATCTTTGCCAGATCAGCCGAGTTCAGCTCTTTCTTAAGAATCTTTGCCAATCGTGCCTGCCGTTCCTCATGTGTCCGGCCTGTAAATGCACTGCTAACAATGAAGCCGAGAATCCGCCCGGAGGTTTCCTCTTCAAGCCCATTCCTGAATTCGCTGAGCTTCGCATTAAGCACGTTTTCAACTTTTTTGAGTAATTTTACCATAAGCTGCGACACCTCGTGTATGCACCTCGCGGGCGGCTTCGAAGAGCCGGCGAGCATTCTCCTTCAGGATTGAATCTGAGCCACCCTTGACTGGTACTCCGTTACAATCCTGGCGGAATAACCGCTGCATGAAAGGCACACCATGAGGTGACGGTTATGCTGAAGGAAAGTCGCCACCTATGTAGCCAACATGCTCAAGATCATGTTAGCATACTCATTATCGTGGTTCAATCCTGACCTTTGCCTACGTCTAATGTAGGAATGACCGTAAAAGAGTCCCACCTCGCGCTCGGCATCGACATCGGCGGCACCGGCATCCGGGTGGGCCTGGTGACGCCGGCGGGGGAGATCCTGACCGGCCTGGAGTCGCTCACCCCGCCCGAAGGTGATCCCGCGACACTTTGCCAACGCGTGCGTGACCACGCCCATCAGCTCCTGGCCGAGACTGGCGGGGCCATCGCACCTTCTTTGTCGACGGCTCGTCCTGCTCGATGCCCGACACGCCCGACCTGCAAAAGCACTTCGGTCAACCCAGCGGTCAACAACCCGGCTGTGGTTTTCCGGTCGCGCACCTGTTAGCGTTGTGCGACGCTGCCAGCGGCCTGATCATCGATCTGCTGGCTTCGCCGTGGTGGCTGCACGACCTGACGCGCATCAGCGAGTTGCATCCGCATCTGCGGCCCGGCGACGTGCTGGTGGCGGATCGCGGCTTCTGTTCCTATGCCCATTTGGCCCTGTTATTCAAGCAAATAACGCACGCCGTCCTGCGCGTGCACCAACTCGGCCGAGGTGTTCGCGGCGTTGCCGGAATATCTGGTGTTGCGGGAGCTGCGCTATCGCGTCGGCGGGCGGGGCTTCCGCACACGCACGGTGACGCTGGTAACGACGCTGCGTGCTCAAGAGCCACAGCGCGGACGGCGTGCGGAAGGAACTTGTGGTGTTTGCGTTGGTGTATAATCTGGTGTGTGTAGTGATGTGCGAGGCGGCGGAGAGGCGTTGTGTGGCCGTGACGCGGATCAGCTTCATAGAGATGCCTGGCGGGCCCTGGCGTTCGCGAGCCATGGTCAGGGAGCAACGAGCGTGCTGGCCAATCCCGATCGTCCGGACCGACTCGAACCCCGAGTGCGCAAACGCCGTCCCAAGGAGTACCCGCTGATGACCAAACCCCGCCGAGGCTTCGGCGGGGCTTGTGGATAACAGAATGGATGTGGGAGGTGTACGGTGTCTATCCGCCAAACACCACCTGGAAACCGGCGAAATCAGATAAGTCCACATCGCCGTCGAACTCAAAGTCGAATGCTTCGCAGCCTAGATCGTATGGACCGTTGTCCGGGCCGGTCATGCACGTGCCCCAATATGCAAAATCATCCCCGTCCACCACTTCATTGCAATCGTAGTCGCCGATCCCGAACTCGTACGCGCCCATGTCGACCCGGTCACACAGGACACGGGCGTGGCCGTCGAGGTCTGTCTCAGCCGGCTCAGGCACAAAACCGGGATCGCCGGTGTTGATACACGGCGAGCCGTCAGAGAGGCGCAGGTTGTCGTCCGCGGTTCCCGGGATATCGTCGGGTCCGTCGGGGTCCACAAACAACGGGTCGCCCGGGATGTTGCCGGTGCCAGACCAACCGCCCTGGATGCAACTGTAAGTGACCACCGACGAGGTGCCATAGATCTGAGCACCAGAGGAGTCCGCCGTGTTGCCCCACAGGATGCAGTTGGTCAACTGGGTGACGCTGCTGCCGATCGTGCAGGTTCCGCCGCCCCGGTCTCCGGCATGGTTGCCCCAGAAGGTGCAGTTGGTCATAAGTGTCTGGCTGGTACTGCTGCTGCCGCTGCCGTCGTACACACCGCCGCCGTTGTCGATGCCTGAGTTGCCGATGAGCTGGCAGGTGATGAGGACCGGCTCGCTGTAATAGTTACGGATCCCGCCACCGTCGTCGTTGGCGGAGTTGCCGACAAGCGTGCACGCGATCAGGGTGGGGCTGCTATAATGATTGCTCAGACCTCCGCCGTCCTCGTCGGCCAGGTTTCCGCTGAACGTGCAGTTGATCAGTGTCGGACTGCTGCCATACCGGTTGCTCATGCCGCCGCCGTACTCTGCGGCGTTGTCTGCAAAGGTGCAGTTGACCAGTGTCGGCGTCCCGGGAGCGACATAGATTCCGCCGCCCTGGTAGTGTGGACTGTCGCCGTTGGCGTTGCCGCCTGTGACGGTGAAGCCGTCGAGCACGGCCGTCTCATCGGCGTCGCTGCTGGTCAGGACGTGATAGCTGTTCTCCTCGTTATTGAGGAAACCCGGCCCATCGTTGCCGGCGAGGTCCCCGCTCAGGATGGTCTCATTGGCCAGGTTGGACAGGTCCCGCTGATTGAGGCTGTTCTCCGTGCCGGCAAAGCCGCCGCAGATCGCAACGCCGCGGACAAGCGCAAACGTGGCAGTGCGGGGGTTGCTGGGATCGGTCCGTTCCGATGGCGTGTACGTTCCGCCCGCGATCCAGATTTCGGTGGTGAGGCCGTGGGAAACGGCGGCATCCTCGAGAGCGCTCTGGAGATCGACATAGGCATCGGCCCAGGTGAGACCGTTGTGGCCCCCGGTTGCTTCGGCATCGACGAACAGTATGTGCCGCTGGGTAATAATCGAGATGGTCGCCGTATTGGAGTCGCCACCATCGGGGGGCGTGCCGCCATCGTTGGCGACAAACTCGAAGCTGTCCGGGCCGCTTGTCGCCGTTGCCTGTAACCCCTTGTGTGTCAGCAAGTTACAGGCCGTTAGCGGCTGTGCCCTCTGTCTGGCACGGCATTTGCGACAGGGTCGGGTGAAGTGACGGCGGCCACGGTGACCGCCGACAAGCGAATCGGAACGAAAAGGAGGTCCGTCATGATGTTGGCTAGCAGTCCGCCGCAAAAGTCCTGTAGCGGCCTGCGGCTCGCAGGCCGTTGGCACGAAGCGGCGTTTCCGGCGTCCTACGGCCGGCGAGCCGCCGGCCGCTACTGTGTATTCCGCCTACGTTGACTTTTGCGGCGGACTGCCAGGTCCGGCATGTTCTCGCGGCCGGTTTCGTTTTGCCGTGGTAGAATGGAGTAGGTGTGTTCAGAGGTGTGTTGCCATGCCGACGTACGAATACCAGGCCGCGGACCGGCAGCAGTCGTGCGACCATTGCCGCGCGCGCTTCGAAGTGCGGCAATCGATGCATGACCAGCCGCTGAGGAAATGCCCCCACTGTGGCGGGCCGGTGGTCCGGATGATCTCGCGCTGTGGGATCAGCACCCGGCCCTCCGAAAAGTCCCTGCTCAGCGATAAGAACCTCAAGGCCAAGGGATTCACGAAGCTGGTCAACGAGGGGGGCGGGAAGTTCCGGAAGGTGACATGATCCGTGCTGGAGCAACATCCCGTACGTGCTGAGCGCGGCCGTGGATAGCAAATGTAGCGGCCGGGCCCCGTACCGGCCGTGGGAACGTGGGAACGTGGGAACGTGGGAAGGTGACAAGGTGACAAGGTCTAGTTTCTAGTTTCTAGTTTCTAGTTTCTAGATGTACCGGCCGAACTACTGAAGCTTTTCCAGCGCGTATTCGATGGTGGGGCAAATCTCGAAGAAGCGGTCGAGCTGCGTTGTTTGCAGCACGCCCGCCACGAACGGCGAGAGGTTCGCCAGGACGATCCGCCCTTCTTGAATGTTGGCTTGGGCCGTGACGCGCACGAGTTCGCTCCGGCCGGTCGAGTTCATGAACGGCACCTGGCCCAGATCGAGCAGGATGCGGACGCCGGGGGCGGTGAGCAGGTTGGTAACGGTCTCGACGAATTCGGCGTGCTGGCCCACGAGCTCCCCGCGCAGCCGAACGATTTTGATCCCGGCCTGTTCTTCGATATCGAGCGTCATGTGCACCTCGTCTGCAACAGTATCCGTGCCGGCCGCCGCCGCCGGGCGATGGTTTCCGCGCTGGGGATACGGTATCGGGGCCGGGCGGGCTTGGCAACTACAACCCGCTCTTCGACGTCGCCGGCATCACGGACGAGTCCCAAGCCAACGGCCTCTATCTCGGCCTCGACCTCGACGACGACCAGATGATGATCCAGTACAAAGTGTTCCACTACCGCGTGCCGCCCGGCCAGGCCGGCAAGGACCCTGCCCAAGAGCCAATCTTCCTGTACCAGGGCGTCGAAGAGGTTTCGGACGTCGCTCTAACGATCCGAGTCCAACTCGCCACGGGCTCGGCCCCGCCTCCGGGATGCTGGACCGTAATGATCGAACCGAGTCCGCAGGGTCAGCTCTGCGGCCGGGTGGCGTGGTCTAACGAAGTCCAGCCGTGGCCGAGCGACCGCTACACGATTATTACATTATAGAAATAGGTATGGTGTCCCCCGATTTGCCATTGCCGAGCCACCGACTTTGAGCCCGATGTAATGCTTGTTGTAGTTGAGCGACGCGCCGGGTTCGATTTCCTGGACGATGGCAAGAAGCCCATCAGTTGACTGAAGCGTTTTCTTACTTCCTCGCTGTTCCCAGAATGCTCGATCCGTCGGTTCAGAGACGACTTCATCCTCATCGACCAGCCCAAACGACAGTTCATCGAGGACCTTTACGAAGGTCAATGCGTATTCTTCGTCGATCTTGTACACGGTCATTTTCAGTGCGACGAGTGGGATGTGGCCATTAAACAACTGGATGACGTTCAGGAATCTTGAAGTGATCTCTTCTGCAACGATGACTGCTGCGTGTTCGTACTGCGGGTAGCGTCTCTTTTCGATGTCCCAGTACTCGATAGTGCGAATGAGATGGCTTTCGTCGGTCGCACCGAGCTGAATCTCGACTTCGTATCGCTTTAATGTCTCCGGATCTTGAAGGAGTAAGTCGAGCCGCCCAGCACCGAGTTGAACGCGTTCCTTATCTTTGAGGATAAGGTCGCCGAGGCCAAGAATGCTTGGATCATCAGCAATCTGTTCTTGAACCCACTTTTCGCTCAGGTGGTCGGAACGTCGAAGGCTGATCGTCTGAAGTTTCATGGGTAGTGCCTAGTGTCTCAACTTTCCTGCCGAACAATAATCAGTTCCGTAGTTCCCTAGGGTGCGGCTTGCCGCACCAACCTCGATGGACGGGGCAGCGAACGAGAATGGTGCGTCAAGACGCACCCTACCCGGCTCGATGTCGCCGAAGTCGGGCGGCCTGACGGCCCCGCCGCCGCACAGGCACATCCAATCGGCTGCGTAGGCCCCTTGACGCACCCACTTCGGCAAACTCGAATGCGGCCATGCGTGCGGCCCGGACGCACCAATTCGAGGCCCACATCCGAATGGTGCGTCAAGGGACCGCCCTACGCGGCTTGGGACATGCGAGCGCCCAAGGCGCGCGAAGGCGCACACATGTACCAAGTCGGCTGGACGTCATTGCTAGGGCCTGCCTACCTTGAACGCTATGCTGAGTTCGCTCCCAACGAGCGGCCTGGACCGTTCGTAGTAAACAACAGGACAGCCTTGCTCTATCGCGCTGCCATATGACTGAAGGTAGTTCTGCCGGCCCACGCGACGACACAACTCGAACATGCTCAGAACGCTGTTTCTGGGGAAGACGAACTTGTACTCCCACTTCAGCATGTGATAGCCAGTCTTGAACTGGTCTCTACAGACCTCGGAGACATCCTTGTAGTAGCCTGGACAACAGTAACTGAATTGGTAGTTGAGCACATCACCGAAGGCCAATGGCCTTGGCAGAGTAGCACGACACTCCCTTGACGTCTGAACGACCGAGGGCGCCGAGACAGCCAGTCTGCGCCGGCCAACTGTCACCGCAACATCTTTAAGAGACAGCGGACGTTCGTCGGGTGACCAAATGTTGAAGGTGATTCTCTTCTTTAGTTCCCGACCCAGGTGAAGCATGCGAAACGTCCCCTTGGCCCGGACTGTGCCGTTCCAGAAGACTCGCCACTGCATCAGGCGTTTGAGCATGAACGTGTCATCGTCTCCTCGGTAGAGCTCTTTCCCGAGCCGCCTGAGCAAGAGGACAGCTATCGCTTCTGGCTTCGTCTTCCTTGCGTCGATGAAGCCTACAGTGGAGGGAATGCCAGGACACCGCGTGCCATCCAGCCTGATCGGCAGAATGTACGGGCGCCGGGAGGAGAAGGCCCGAGCTTGGGCGAAGCGTCGCTCGTGTCGGGGCCACGCTTTCGAGACGTAGGCACGTGAGATGAACATCGCGCAGTAGGAAGCCCTATTCTCGTAGATGTCCGCCAGGTAGGTGTATAGATCCTCTCCAACCAGCTTGTGCTTTTCCCATTCGTCGTAGAAGACCCGAACCTGGAAACGGTCTAGATTGTCAGCGACGTTTTCCACGATAGCGCGGTCCTCACCCGCGAATGACATAGCTACGTCGTATGGACGCTTTGACTTCCTTGAAGAGCGCTCTTTAGACATGCGTTTCCCTCACGGCGCGTGGGCCATCTCTCGCGTTCGCGAACGATGGGGGGCAGGTGTCACTATTCAAACTGCGGACGATTTTCCGCGTGGCCGGCCTTCGATTGACGAACAGTTCCGCAGGGTGGGCACCGCCCACCATTTTACTACGCCCCAATCGTCGCCGACGCCGTTTCGCTCCACGGTCCCTTTTCGCCGGTCGTGGCGACCCAGCGGAGCATGTAGTAGGCGGTCTTGCCGCCGTCTTCGCCGGGGAAGTCGGCGACGTACGGCGTGAGCGTGTCAACCGACAGGAAGCTCAGTTCGCTCGGGCCAGTCGGGGGCGGG
>JAGMDK010000057.1 GCA_023128695.1 Phycisphaerae bacterium | reverse complement strand
ATCTGGCGTTAGTCGGGAGGGCGAGGCTCCCGCCGGGCCGCGGCTCGCCGGGAGGCTCGCCCTCCCAAAGCAGAGGCTCGCCCGCCACCATGCGGGCAAGATGCCCGCGCTACCCGAATAGTTAGGTGTGACAAAGCACTAGCAGTTCGCTGAAAAAGTAGCGTCGGCCCCCCGTGGCCGACGTAGAACGCCGATAGCGGCTCGAAAAACCACGTCCGCCACGGGGGGCGGACGCTACATCATGTCTTTCAACGGGCTGCTAGGATCAGTTCTTATTCGACGTATCCCAGCGAGCGCAGCTTTTCGATGTTATCGAGTTCCTGCTCGGCGGCGGGAACCTGGGCGAGCTTCCGCCAGCGCCCCAACTCTTGATACAAACGTCGGCCCACGTCGCTGTTCACAGTGGCCAGGTTGGTCAGCTCCCCGGGGTCCGTGTCCAGCCGGTACAGCTCGGCGTTTTTTTTATACGGGGTAAGAATGAGCTTCCAGGGATAGTCCAGGACGAATTGAGCCTTGCCAAGATTGGCCCACTGATCCGGCTGGGCTTTTTCCACCGCCCAGGGCCGGCTGGATTCGCCGAAACAGAGTTTTTTATTCCACCCGGGCTCGCCGCGGCAGAGGGGCGTAAGGTCCTGGCCGTCGATGTCGCCCGGGCTCGGGATGTTCAGGTATGCCAGCACGGTTGGGAAGATATCGATGGTCTCGACTTGTTCTTTCACGCCGGCGGGTACCAGGCTTGGGTCGCAATCAGGCGGGCGGATCAGCAACGGGACGTGCATGCTCGGCTGGTACGTGAATTCGCCGTGGTCGAAGTAGTAATTGTGCTCCGTGAGGCTTTCGCCGTGGTCGGCGACGACGACGACCATGGTTCGCGCGCGGTGCTGCTCCTGGTCCAGGATCTCAAAGACCTCGCCCAGGCCGGCGTCGAGAAACGCGATCTCGCCGTCGTACAGCGCGATGAGCTTGCGATGATCGTCGGATGTGGTGACGCGCTTGGGAACGCCCTTCACGCCGGTGATGCTGCAAATGTACTCGATCGAGCCGTCCGCCTCGCCTTCGTACTCGGGGTAGAACATTTTGTCGTATGGCGCGGGCGGCGTGTAGGGATAATGTGGGTCGAAATAGTGCAGCCAGACGAAGAACGGTTTCCCGGTCCGCTTCTTCAGCCAGTCCACGACACAGCGGGTGGCCGCGGGCGCTCGGCGTTGAACCTGGTCGATCTCGTGGGTGTCGAAATCCTGATTGTACACGTCGAACCCGCGGTCGAGGCCCATTTTGGACTCGAGCACCGAGGCGCTGATAAAGGCCGCCGTTTCAAATCCATGCGACTTCAGGATGGTCGCCAGGGTGTCATGCTCCGGCGGCACCTTGAAGCCGTTCCGCGGGACGCCGAAATTGTGCGGGTACTTGCCGATCAGGATCGCCGCGTGCGAGGGCAGGGTGTTGTTGGACGGCGTAGTGGCCAGGTCAAAACGTACCGCCGAGGCGGCGAAGCGGTCGAGGTTGAGCGTCTGAGCGATTTCGTACCCGTAGCAACCAAGGTGGTCGGCCCGTAGCGTGTCGAGCGTGATTAGCACCAAATTGGGATACTCAGCCTGGTCGGGATCAGCGGCGGTGGATGCGGAGCGCTCGCTGCGTTCGCACGCACTCAACACGACCGTGAAGACCAATGCCGCCGCGAGACGCCAGAGCCGGTATCCGTGACGTAAGCAGTGGAGCTGACCGCGAGCATCCCGCGTGTCGAACGAGCTTATATTCGCCGGCATGGGCCTGGAATCCATTGCGGGTACGTGCCGTCAACGACCGCCGTTGAACGCCTCTAGTTTAGAATAGCGAGAACTGTCAGCGAATCAAAGTAAGGAACTCAGGTACACTCCACCCTGTGACTGCCTCCCCTAACCCTCCTCTGCCAGCTTGAAGAAAAGGCGCTCACGCACCTCTCCCGACCTCGGAACAGTGAAGGTATGGCGATATCGTTTTCCTGCCGCCACGTTCGGGGTGTATTCCGCCGTGTAGGTCTGGTCCGCGATGATCGTGGCGGTCACGAAGAACTCGGGTTCCGAGCCACGGTGTGCGCCGATGATCGTGCTGGTCCCGCACGACGTCAATGGCACGGACTGGCCGGAAGCATCCCGCAGGGCAAAGTGCTCGTTAATCCAGGTTGTCGAATTGGCAGCGTTCTCCGCGCCCCCTGGGGGTGGATCCTTCTCGACCATCGCCTTGGAGACCTCGAGGTCGAATCTAAATTGGTCATCGACGACCGAGCCCAAGGCGTAGTTCACCATTTGGCCGGGATCCTGGGACCCCGCGTGTTGAACGTAGAAATACCCGCCGATTGCCGCGGCAACAATGATCACCAATAGAACGATCAGCACTTTCATAACTATACCTCCCAGATGTGTACGTCCCTCTCTCACACAGTGGCAAAACACCGACAATCCCGCCCCCATGGTGGAATTGTCGCTTTACCGGACGCATATTACATGGCAGCGCGGCCCGGTCAAGGGCAAATCAGGCCGGAAGTAGCGAGTAGCGAGTTGTAAGTAGCGAGTAGCGAGTAGCGAGTTTGAGGACGTAGTGCTCTGTCAATGCTGGCGGTGTGATAGATATGCTGTGAGGAAAGCCAAAGTGTTGCGAGATATAACCCATTCGACTCACGAATCCAATAACTCGCTACTCGCCACTCGATACTCGATACTCTTCCGTAATGGCGGCCGCTTCATGAATAATGGACCGGCCCGCAACGTCAGGACGGCAGAGCGGCCCTGGAAATCGCCCCAACCTTGTCTGGCCGCCGGTGTCCTTGACGTTAGGAGAGCCCGTGGAAGTGCAGCGCTCGACGACGAGAGGCGTCCCGGACGATGCCGATCTGGTTCAACAGACCCTGGCCGGTCGCCGCGGGGCGTTTGACGAACTGGTGGAGCGTTACCAGCGGCGCGCGACGTCGGTCGCGTATCGTCTGCTCGGGAACCTCCACGACGCGCTGGAAGTGTGCCAGGAGGCGTTTGTCCGCGCCTATCGGAACCTGGATACCCTCGCAGACCCCAGCAGGTTTGGACCATGGCAACTGAGAATCGTCACCAACTTGTCGCTCAATTTCCGCCGCGCACGGGGGCCGCGGCTTTCGTTCGAGAACTGCCTGTTGTCGGCCGACGAGTCGCGGGAGGAGCGGGTGCCCGATGCACCCCATTCCGAAGACCGGCCCGGTGCTCGCTTGGCGGCCGGCGAATTGGAAACGCACATTCACGCCGGTTTGGCGGCATTACCGGCCCAGCAGCGGGCGGCGCTGGTTTTGTTCAGCATCGAACAGTTGCCGCAGAAAGAAGTCGCCCAGATTCTGGATTGCAGCATCGAGGCGGTCAAATGGCACGTCTTCCAGGCCCGCAAGAAGATGAAGGTGCATTTGGCGGAGTATCTGTGAGAAAGGGTTCGAGGATTCACCCATGAACCGCGCGGAGTATGAACAACTCGTCTGTGCGTGGCTCGACGAGCCGGGGCGCGAGGACCTGCGGGCGCGGGTCGTAACGGCGGCACAGGCCGATCCGGAGTTCACGCGCCTGCTCGACGAGTGGTGCCGCTTCGACGAGTTGCTGCGTCGAGGCCTGCCGGAACCGCACGGCGTCGCCTGGGCCCGGTTCAAAGAGCATCTCGCAGCCGCTCTTGACGATGATGTGGACCGGGACGACGTACTCGACCAAGCCCTGCGCGGATTGCAGCCCATCGACGACTGTGTCGATTGGCCGCGGATGCGGGGCCGCATAGTGAGTGCCCTGACAGGCCGTGAGGGAAGTGTGACGGCGCGGACTGCCAGGCGTAACCGTTGGATCACCGCCGGGGCGGCTCTGCTGGCGGCCGCCGCCGTGTTGTTGTTTTCCTTCATGCCAGAAGCCGGGTCGGGGGCCGGGTCCCCCGGCCTGGCAGTTGTGACCGTCAGCCGTCAGCCCGCGGCGGAGCTCGAACCGAACGGGGGCGAGGCATACGCCCGCATCACCGTCGAAGTTGCCGCTGTACAACCGGAGTTTTTCTTCAGCATCGACCCCATCACTACAGCCGGACCGTCCGACGAGACAGCCGACTTATATTGAGGCCATTCCCATGCAAACCTCGTTCGCAAGACTCAACCGCACGTCCCGCATCACGTGGCCGGCCGGCCTGTTGGCAGCACTGGCCCTGACGGCAACCCTACGCGCCCAGGACATGCGTGACCTCGTGGGAGCCGCTCTCGACCAGAAAATCACCGCGCGGATCGAAATCTCCGAGCGGCCCATCCGCGAGGCCCTGCACGAGGTCGAAAAAACCACCGGCCTGCGCTTCGTGCTGCACGAAACGGCCATCGAGTGGATGCCCTACGGCGACCAGACGCGGATCGCGATTGTGATGGAGGACATCTCCGTCCGCCGGGCGCTTGGCCGCATCTTCGACGGTTTGGGGCTGTCGTTGCGAGTTGTGGACGACAAGGTGCTCGTGGAGCCCGCTCCGGTGCTGGATCGCTTGGGTCGCCGCCTTACGGTGGACGAGGTCGAGCTGCTACAGAAACTGGCGGGCAAGCCCTGGTCGGCTTTCGGGCCCGGTGAGATCGCGGTCAGTTTCGCCATGCCGCCGGAGCCCGGGCTGCGGGACATGTTGGATCAAGCCCTGCGGGAGGCGCCCGTCGGCAACGCCCTGGCGCAACTCGATGCCGTCATGCCGCGGCTGGGTTGGCTTTGGATCCCGACTGATAACAAAGTCATCATCTATAGCCGCAGCGAGGATATCCAGCAGCGTTTGGACCGCCCGCTGAATTTTCACCTGCGGCGTGTGCCGCTCGACGAGGTGCTGATCTACCTTGGCCAGGTGATCGACATCACCATACATTTTGAACCTGGGGCCTTGCAGCGCGTCGCGGCCCGCGATCGGGAGGTTGATCTGATCCGGCGCGGCATGAGCGTCCGCCAAGTGCTCGAGCTGCTCGTGGGCCGCACCGGGTTGTGGTACGAGGTTGTCGAGGACGGCATCATGGTCGGTGCTGTGCCGCCGGAGGGTGAACCGACCGGCGAGCACCAGCCGCGGGTGGTGGCGATTCTCCGCATCCCCGTCGGCGATGACGGCACGACAATCGATTTCCTGCTCCGCGAGGACGAGTTACCGCCGGAATTCAAGGAATTATTCGAGCGCAAGCTGCCGGCGGTCATCGAACTCCTCCGCGAACGGGCCGGGGATCGTCCGCGGTAGGATCACGCTGGGATGGGCCGCTAGCACGCGGCGCTATCGTACTTGCGGCCGGTGGACTATTATCGCGGAGAACCGGCGGCGCTGCCGGCCAAGCGTCGGCGGAAATTACAAACGGCCAGGGAACTGCGTACGCAGGAGAACATCAAGCTGCGACAACGACGTCTGCCCTGGACGGAGGCCAAAACCGTCTCTTATCCGCCAGCGGCGAGTGTCGCACTTTGAATGAGGCAGAACTGACTAACGTGAGCACCAAGAAGTTTGCCATCTACGCCATTCTCATCGCCGGCAGCCTCATCATGCTGTTCCCGCTGTGGTGGATGGTGTGCGTCAGTTTCTCAACTCCAGCCGAAGCCAGTGCGGCGGCGACTAGTACGACAGAGTTTAACTGGCTGCCGAACTTCTCGAATTGGCGCAACTACCCCGAGGCACTGCGAAACATGGGCAGTACGGAATGGCTCGGGTTTATTGACGCGCTCGCGAACACTATTGTGATTACCGTCCTGAGCGTGGTCGGCCAGGTCATCTCGTGCAGCCTGGTGGGCTACGCCTTCGCGCGGCTGCGGTTCCGGGGGCGGACGCCGACGTTTATCGTCATGATCTCGACCATGATGCTGCCGCCGCAGGTCACGATGATCCCGATGTTCATCATGTTTCGCTACTTCGGGTGGATCGACACGATCTTGCCGCTGGTGGTGCCGATGTTCTTCGGGACGCCGTTCTATATTTTCATGTTTCGGCAGTTCTTCGCGCAGGTGCCGGAGGCCCTGGTCGAGGCGGCCCGCATCGACGGCTGCGGACACCTGGGCATCTGGTGGCGGATCATGCTGCCGATGTGCCGCCCGGTGATCGCGATTACGGCGATTTTCGTGTTCATCTTCGTCTGGAACGATTTCCTCGGCCCGCTGATCTACCTGCACAGCGAGGACCAGATGACTCTCGCCGTGGCGCTGAACTCGTTCAAGAACCAGTACGGCGACTTCCGCGACGCGCATTGGCTGATGGCAGCCAGCATCGTGACGATGATCCCCTGCATCGTGCTGTTCTTCGCGGCCCAGAAGCAATTCGTCGGCGGCTTGCAGCTCGGGGCGGTCAAGGGCTGACGTACTCCTCTCCCAGAGTTTCAGCTTGAAACCCGTGGCACGGCTGTGTCAGCCGTGAGAGGTTAGGACCCGTGGCACGGCTGTGTCAGCCGTGAGTGGTTGGGACAATTCCGAAGGCGTATTACTCCTGCGGCGGCCAAAAGACGAAGTCGCCGGTGTCGCCCCAGCGGGCCTTGCCGTCCTTGCGGAACACTGTGCCGCCGTCGTCGACGCCGTTCTCGCTGACCGAGTACAGCATGGGCTCGCCGTTTTTGAGTCGATAGCCGAAGGGTTTGTTAGAGAACGGATCAACGGTCAGACCGGCGGCCTTGCGCGGCAGGGCTTGTTTCAGCTCTTCCGGCCAACGCCCGTTCTTGGCGTGATAGGCATGGAGGTAAAGAACGAGCTGCCGGGCATGACGGCTGGCCAGTGCCCGGTGCCGCACCACGACAACCCGCGAAAAGGCGGGACCCACAGCCCCGAGCACGGATTCAGTGTTGTCCTTGACTCGTTGTTCGAGCGCTGAGCCGTGCCGTCTGGCGGCCTGGTAGTCTTCCGTGAACACCTTTCGCCACGGGTCGAAATACTCCGAGGTTTCACTCACCAGCGTATCGAATTCCTTCGGCGGATTTAGAGTGAAATTACCGCTTGGGAGTCCCCATATGTCGCTCAACTCGCGCGGCAGGGCGAGGGTGTCGTAGCGTCCGTCACCGTCCGTGTCCCGGGCGTAGCGCTGGGCTATGTCCCAGACCATGAGCTTCTCGAGCATTATTTGACGACTCGGGCGACGCGGTTCGCGATCCGCGTCTTTCAGCTTTTTCAGGATCCGGTCGTAGTTCACCGGCTCCGGCGCCAGCCGCGGCACGTCGAGCAGAACGCCATGCCCCACGCTGTTCATTGCGAGCCCTCCCAAGTACGCCCATAGAAATGGCTGCGACTGCATGTGTCGGCTGGCGCGGAAGATGGCGATGACGTCGTCCGTGGCGCCGTCAACGTCACCCTCCAGCAACCGCAGCCGGGCCCGGGCCGCTGCCACTTGTTCGACCGAGCGCATGGCCGATATCTCCGGCACCACGGCCTCGTACAGCGCCCCAGATGAACCTGGCCGGAGCTCGAAGAAACAGCGGCGTTTGCCCGCGGCGACGGCAAAGTGTTCCAGGCATTTCTCATTGTCCCGAATCCAGCGTTGCAGCCGCTTGCGCTGTGATTTCGGCCACTGGTCGGCGTCTGCCTGTTTGGCAAAGTCCATCAGGTTGGCATCAGGCATGAACGCGGCGAACGCCTGACGGTAGGTGTCCGCCGCGTTGTCGGTGATCTGGCGCGCGAAGCCTTCGTTGATCCAGGTGACGTAATCGACCGGCTGGTCCGGATTGGGCGGCGGCGGGTCGGCGGCACGAGCGGCTGCCACGCACAACAAGGTCGCGAGGGTCGTCCAGCGAAACATGGGTTTCTCCTTGTACACATGTATCTGCTCTAGAGAAACCTACGTATTCGGCCTCACCCGCACTTATCGATTATTGGGATACTCGCTTTTTATAATGGGCCGCTACCTCAGCCGTGGCGTTTCGGCGCGCGTCCACCAGAGTCCAAACAGCACGAAGGCGAACATCGCCAGACCCGTCTGGGGACAGATGCCCGCTAGGGGGAGGGCCGGGGAAAGCGACTCGCTCTGATCCTCGGCGGACGAGAGATCAGGGTGGGCAGAGGTATCCTCCTCCTCCGTTTCCAGCTCGGTCTCCCCGACGCCGGTTGTCTTTTGGGACTCTTCGGGCTGGGACGCGGCTTCGCAGGCGTCGCCCACGCCGTTGCCGTCCGCATCGAGCTGGTTCGGGTTGGCGACTTCCGGACAATTATCCTTGCAGTCCGGGATGCCGTCGCGGTCCGTGTCGGTGTCCGCCGTCCCGCACCCGCAGAGCCCCGGCTCGGTCTTGGCCGGGTCATGCGCGCAATTATCGATGCAATCCGGCGTTCCGTCGCCGTCGCTGTCGGTCTCGGGCTTATTGCAGCCACAGAAGCCGGGCTGCGTTTTTCCGGAATCATTGGGACACCCGTCCACACAGTCCGGCGTCCCGTCGCCATCGGAATCCGTCTCCGGCTTGCCGCAGCCACAGAAGCCGGGCTTGACCTTGTTGGGATCATCCGGGCAACCGTCACGGCAGTCGATGGTTCCGTCACTATCGCGGTCGACGTCCGAGTTGGGGACGCCGCAGGGGCAGAGGCCTTCGACGATCTTGTACGGATCGAGGGGGCACTCATCGCAGTCGTCGATCACGCCGTCGCCGTCGCTGTCGGGTTCGCACTCATCCGGCACGCCGTCGCCGTCGCAGTCTTCGCTGGTGCCGTCGGCGATGTCGAGATCGTCGGGGACCCCGTTGGTGTTGCAGTCGGGGAAGGTGGTACAGTCGGTATCGAGACTGAACTCGTAATATCCGGTGTTCCCCCAGTAATTGGGCCAGGAACTGACGCGGAAGTAATACGTTCCCGCGCTTGGGATCACGAAAGTGCCAATCTCGACTTCAGCGACGGCAGCGGGGCCCTCTATGTCCCCTGAGATGTCGATGTCATCGATAATAACGGGGTCAGGGATGTCAGGGATGTCAGGCTCGCTGGAGGCGATCAGGGTTGTGCAATCCGGCCCGAATACTTCCCAAACCAAAAAAGCATAACCACCCCGCTCGAACGTCGTCACCTCGTAGGTGCAGTCGGCCTCGGCGTCAAATCGAAACCAGTCCTCGTCTGTATCCGGATCGATGATGCCGTTGTACATGGTGCCGTCCGCCGCGATCGGCGCGGCCGCGGCGCCGCAGTCGTCGCTCTGCTCTGGCACACCGTCAATCGTGGAGATCGCGAGTTCGTACGCGCCGAGGTTGTCTTCGCCATACCAGAAGATGGTGGTATACAACTCGCCCGCGCCGCCGGCCGGGACGTACCACAACATGCGCTGCCACTGATCGTCTTCGTTAAAGGCATGTGAATTGGCGTAGCTGTGGAATCCGTATCGTTCCGCGGAATTGAGCAGAGCAAATAACGACGTATACCCACTGTCCGGTGCCAGAGCGCGGATTTCGACGGCGTAGGCCTGCTGCGCGCTGCCCGCGAAGCTGAGGCAATCCGTGTCGCCGGCGTAATCGCCGTTCCCGCCGACGGCGCCGCCGTTGACCGGGATCGCCGTCGCCGTCGCGGGGACATTCCCATGGTCATCCACCGGCGTGCCCAGGTCGGTTAGTCCCAGTTCATAGGCGCCGGGCAGGCCGGGGCCATAGGCGATGACGGAGAGGTAATACGTACCTGAGGTTACGGTATTAATAGAACGATCATCGGAGAAGCCCCAGTCCAGGACGGTGACACCATCCGGTCCATATGCCACCCACGTGGGGTAGAAGTCATCCGACCCGGTGAAAGTCGTGATCCCGTAAACGTGCCCCGCCGTGGCGTTGAAGCTGAACCAATCTTCGTCTTTCCACGCATCACTTGTCCCGGTGACGACCGTGCCGTCGGTCGGTATCGGCGTGGCGGTGGTCCAGTCGTCGCCGTGGTCGTCGGCCGGCGCGGCTGCCGGGACGAGGATCGCGGCCGCCAAAAGCACTGCGATTTGAAGCCGTCTGGTCATGATGCGTTCCTTCCTGGGACAGAGTCTCCCGCCAGCCCCACCGGCTTGGTTTTCATCGAACTGTGAAACCGCGACAGTCTCCGGTTTCATAACAAGTGTTATCCCTGCCAAGCAGGCCGAAAGTCTGAATGATCTTCACCCACCCACCCAGACGCACATAACATACAATAAGTTAAGAGAAAAGCCGTTGCCAGTCAAGGCCCTGGACGTGTCCCGGAAGCTCAAGCCCACGATCCCGTTCGTCGGCCTGGACGGCATCCCGCTGCGCGACGAGATCGAGTTTGAGTTGGTGCTGTGATGCGCGTATTTGGAGACGGTAAAAAACCCGCAGAACTGCGGACTTCAGTCCGCGCGACACCGCGCGGGCTAAAGCCCGCGGCTCTTCAGGAACCGCGCGGGCTAAAGCCCGCGGCTCCTTGGGGTTTATTGCCATCCCTTATACCGCTTCTGGCTACGGTTGCATTTTTACCATGGTGGACGGGATGCGTAGCCTCGTCCGACGGCCAAAAGCCGTTGACGTTCGAGACGCTGTACGGCCCTCAGCGGGTCAACTTCAGCGGCCACTATGCCACCGGCATGCGCTGGTTGCCGGACGGACAGCATTTTCTGCATCGGCGGGACGGCATCCTGCAAAAAGTGGACGCCGTCAGTGACGAGGCCACGCCGGCCTATGATCACGAAGCGTTCCAAACGGCGCTGGCGGATCATGAGGATTTTGATGAGGCCGCGGCCCGCTGGGCGGCCCGCCGTCCGACCATCCTCAGCGACGATCACGCCGTCGCCGTGGTGGAGCACGACGAGCGGCTTTACTTTTATCGGTTTGCCGACCAGACGCTGACATGTCTGACAAAAGCCGCCGGCGAACGCCGCGCACTCACTTTGAGCCCCGATCAGACCCACGTGGCGTTCGTCGTGGATAACAACATCTATACGATCAACATCGCCAGCGGCCAACAAAAGCAGCTCACCCACGACGGCAGCGATACGGTGCTCAACGGCGTGCTCGATTGGTTGTATCAAGAGGAGGTTTTCGGACGGGGTCAGTGGCGGTCGTATTGGTGGTCAGAGGACGGCCGCTACCTCGCCTATCTCCAGCTCGACGAGCGCGACGTGCCGCTCTACCCGCTCTACGATTATCTATCCACGCACCCCGAAGACCTAGGTTTCCCATATCCCAAGGCCGGTGATCCCAATCCCAAGCCCTGCCTCGGCGTCGTTCGTCCCGCCGGCGGCGAGACCGTCTGGGTTGACCCGGCCCAGTATGACGGCACCGAGATCATCATCCTCGGCGTGACCTGGTCGCCGGACGGGCGGCTTCTCTATTGCGTCAAGGACCGCGAATCACGTTGGCTGGACCTGAACGTGGCCCCGCCGGAGACCGGACAGTCACGAACACTGCTACGTGAGACGACGCCCGCCTGGGTGGATTACTACGATTCGCCGCACTGGCTCGCCGACGGCTCGTTTTTGTGGTTCAGCGCCCGCGACGGCTGGCAGCACCTCTACCATTACACCCGCGACGGGCAACTCATCCGCCGCGTCACCGCAGGCGAATGGGAAGCCCGCACACTGCACGGGGTGGACGAGGAGCGCGGCTGGGTGTACTTCTCCGGGACACGCGACAGCCACGTGGAAACACACGCCTATCGGGTTCCGCTGACCGGCGGCGACATTGAGCGACTGACCGAGCCGGGCTTTAGCCACCGCGTGAGCTTCGACCCGCACTTCCAATATTTCATCGACACTTTCAGCAACGTCGCCATACCGCCCAAAGTGTACCTGCGGCACGGCGACGGCGAGTTGGTACGTGTGATCAGTGCCAACGAGGTCGCGGCCTTAGCGGAATATCAGCTCAGCGAACCCGAGCTCGTGCGCATCCCGACACCCGCCGGCCCGGCGCTCAACGCCATGATCATCCGGCCGCCGAATTGGAATCCGTGGCGGAAATATCCGGTCATGGTTTCCACCTACGCGGGGCCGCACGGGCCGTCGGTGCACAATCGCTGGGGCGGTCGGAGCTACATCGCCAAGCAGTTCCTCGCGCAACAGGGTCATATCGTCTGGACCATCGACCCCTACTCGGCCAGCGGCGAGGGGGCCGTCAGCGCCTGGCACTGCTACCAGCGGCTCGGCGTCACCGAACTCGCCGATCTCGAAGCGAGCCTCCGCTGGCTGGCCGAGCATGAAAACGCCGACCTCGAGCGCGTCGGCATCGAGGGGTACAGCTACGGCGGCTTCATGGTCGCGTACGCCCTGACGCACAGTGAGATGTTCAAGCTCGGCATCGCCGGGCTGACCGTCAGCGATTGGCGGAACTACGACTCGATCTACACCGAAATGTTCATGCGCACCCCGGAAAACAACCCGGCGGGCTACGAACAGTCGTCCGTGGTAGCGGCGGCGGACCAGTTGCATGGTCGGCTGTTACTCGTGCACGGAGCCCTTGACGACAACGTGCACCTGCAAAACGTGATGCAGCTCATGCACGCGTTGGAGCAGGCGGGCCGGGATTTCGAGGTCTTGATCTACCCCCGCGACGGCCACGGCCTGCACAACTATCGGTCGCATTGGCGAACGCGGCGACTCGATTTCATCATGCAGAATCTGTAGGAGCGACTAAGAAAACCACTACCGAGAGCGACTAAGAAGACCACTACTGAAGAGCCGCGGGCTTCAGCCCGCGCGGTGTGTGTGCGAGAAAGGATTCTCGCACCAGTTCCGCGGGAGGGCGAGGCTCCTGCCGAGCCGTACCCCGGAGGAAATCGAACGTACGGCTCGGCGGGAGGGCGAAGCTC
>JAGMDK010000569.1 GCA_023128695.1 Phycisphaerae bacterium | reverse complement strand
GGCGCCAGGCCCGCGGCTCGTCGGATTTGTTTGAATCGGGCCAGGTGTATGGATGAACGTGCTCGCCTTCGTACGGTTTGAATCGCCGGGCTATTTGGTGCTGCTGGCGCTCATCCCCTTGCTCGTTGCGCTCTCGTATCGTTCGCTGGCCGGGCTCGGGCCGTTTCGACGTGTGCTCGCGATTATCGCCCGTTGCGTCGTAGTGCTGATTATGATCCTGGCCCTGGCCGGGGCCCAGCGAACACAGAAAGTCGACGACCTCTCGGTCATCTTCTTGGTCGACCGCTCGAAAAGCATCCCCCAGAACCTCCAGCGCGAGGCCTTCAAATACCTGGAACGAGCCGGAGCCAAACGGCCGGCGGACGACAAGATCGGCGTGATCGGCTTCTGCGGCCTCTCCGAAGTCAACCAGCTTCCCATGAAGACGCTTGAAATCGAAGGCGTCACTACGCCGGCCGAGCCCGAGCAAACGAACCTGGCCGGGGCCATTCGGCTGGCACTGGCCTTGCTCCCCTCCAACACCGCCGGCCGGATCGTGATCATCACCGACGGGAACGAGAATGTCGGTGACGTGCTGCGGGAAGCGGAGCAGTACAGCGCGGCGGGAATCCCGATCGACGTGCTGCCGATCGAGTATGAGTACACCAACGAGGTCGTCTTTGAGCAACTGAAGACCCCGCCGACCGCCACGACCGAAGAGACGATCAACCTGCAAATGGTATTGCGGTCGCAGCAGCGTTGCACCGGCAAGATCGAGCTAAGACACGGCAACGACAAGTTGGACCTGAACAGGAGAGCTCCCGGCACGGCCCTGGCGGTCGAGCTGAACCCGGGGCCGAACCGGATTGCGATTTCGGTGCCGCTGCGGGCCGCGGGCGCGCACCGCTTCAAGGCCACCTTCACCGAAGATGTGGAGGGGACCGACAAGATCAAGGAAAACAACGTCGCCGACGCGTTCACGGTCGTCTCCGGGCAGGGTCGGATTCTGATCCTGACGACGATGTACGATTACCGCGCGGAGCAGCCTTCGTCCCTGATTCTCGAACGGGCCCTCGAGCAAGAGCGGCTCGTGTGCGACGTTAAAGTCGCCGGCGAGCAGCCGCTCGACCAAGTCATGCTGCTCGATTATTCGCTGGTCATTCTGTCCAACGTGCCCGCCGGCGACCTGCGCGAGGAGGAGCGGCAGGCTCTGGCGACGTATGTCCGCGACCTGGGCGGAGGCCTAATCATGGTCGGGGGCGACGATTCGTTCGGCGCCGGCGGCTGGCTCGGCAGCCCCGTCGAAGAGGTCATGCCGGTCAGCTTCGACGTCAAACACAAAAAGGAGTTTTTCAAAGGCGCCCTGGTGCTCGTCATGCACGCCTGCGAGGTCCCGGACGGCAATCATCTCGGCGAGCGCTGCTCGATCGAGGCCGTCAAGACGCTTAGCAGCCGCGACCTGGTCGGCGTGCTGGCCTGGCAATGGCTCGGGGACGAACAGGAACACTGGGCCGTCCCCTTGCAGCCGGTCGGCAACCGCACCCGCATCATCAAGGCCATCAAGAAGATGAGCATGGGCGACCTGCCCGATCTCGATGCGGTCATGCGGCCCGGCGTCGAGGCGCTCATCAAACGCAAAGACTGTGGCCCCAAGCACATGATCGTCATCTCCGACTTCGACCCCCAACCCCCGCGCAACGACCTCATCAACAAGATGAAACAGCACGGCATCACCTGCACGACCATCGCGATCGGCTACGGCGGCCACTTCATCGACGAACGCAAGGCCAGGTGGATCGCGGACTCGACCGGCGGCCGGTTCCACCGCACCAGCGACTACAGCAAGCTGCCGCAGATTTTCATCAAGGAGTCGCGCGAGGTCCGCCGCTCGCTGGTTCAGAACATCAAGTTCCAGCCGACGTGGTCGAGCGACGCACTGCTCTCGCCGGTGGTGACGGGCATGACCACCGAGGGCTTGCCGGAGCTGGGCGGGTTTGTGCTGACGACGGCAAAAGAGAACGCGATGATACCGATCGTGCGCAAGGCCAAGGAGGGGGAAGAGGACGATCCGGTTCTGGCACATTGGCAGGTTGGGCTGGGCAAGACGGTGGCGTTCACGAGCGGGTTGTGGCCGAAATGGGGGCCGTCGTGGGTGGACTGGGTCAAGTTCAGCAAGTTCTGGGCCCAAACCGTGCGCTGGGCGTCACGCCAATCGGAAGCCGCCGCGTTTGACGTGACCACCTCGGTCCAGGGCGGGAAAGCCAAGGTGCGGATCGACGCGGTGGACAAGAACGCCGACGTAATCAACTTCATGAAAGTGGCCGGGCGGGTGTTGCATCCGGGTAGTGACAAGTCGGAGCCGTTGCGGCTGACACAGACCGGGCCGGGGCGTTACGAGGCTGAGTTCGATACCCATGAACGCGGCAACTACATCCTCGACCTGCGCTGCCGGGACGCGGACGGGAAGGACACCGCACTGCAAACCGGCCTGTCCGTGGCGTATTCACCTGAGTACAGCCAAATGCGAGCCAACCTGCCGTTGCTCGAAGAGCTGCGCAGCCGAACCGACGGGCGTCTGCTCTCGCACAGCGCTCCGGATGCGGTGTTTGACCGTGCCGGCCTGCCCCCCGCCGAAACCCGCCACGTCATGTGGGAGACCCTCGTCCGCTGGCTGTTGCTGCTGTTCCTGGTGGACATCGCGATTCGGCGGATCGCGCTGAATCCGATCGAGATGGCCCGCAAGGTGCGGCGGTTCGTCGGCGAGATGGCCGGCCGCGGACGACCGCCGAGCGAGGCCGTCGCCGTATTGTCTACGCTGAAAGACACGCGTGACCGAGTCCGCGACGAGCAGGCGGCGGCTACCGAGCGTGATGCCGCGCGGCCGGCCGCCGCGGCCCGCTATGAAGCCCGCACGCCGGACGTCAAGGCCACGGAGG
>JAGMDK010000568.1 GCA_023128695.1 Phycisphaerae bacterium | reverse complement strand
CCACGAATTCTGCTGAGGAGGCTTTCTTTTCTTGTGTGTCGTTGTTAGACTCTCTTTTCCGCGGAGCGTGCCACGCGGCGCGCTCCGCACCATCACGGTCGGCCCCGGGGTGTTTGAACTGTTTGCGACGCCTCGGGGGCGGCCACTGCTTTACTCTTGTGTATCTTGCGTGTGTGTTTCGTCCGCCGATGAACCTCCTTTCTCACTCACATAGCTTTCAGCGGTCAGCTTTCAGCCGGCTGTGTGCCACTGCTCTGTGAGCAGTGCTCCACTTGCGTGGGAACGTGACACGTGACAAGTTCCCACGACGGCCAGCGAGCCGCCGACCGTCTACATTCATGTGTGGCACCGGCTTCCAGCCGGTGTTAATCCCACCGGCAAGATGCCGGTGCCACACCTTTTCGTCCGGTACGGAGCCCGGGCGCTACATTTCGGTCGTTGATACGCCGGCCGCTGTGACGCAGTCGGCATGAGTTGTTCGCAATTGTGGCGCTGCTTCCAAGCGTCCCCCCGCACCCGGCGGAGACTCGCCACCCTGGTCTCCGCAGGTGCGGGGGCGGGAAGCATTTCTGGTGGCGACGGCCTCCCGCCCCCGGGGGGAAATTAATCCCGGAAACCGTTCGGCTCTTTTGCCGATCCGTCGTGGAGGTTGAGGAACGCCGTCGCCTGCCGTCCTCATGAATATTCACGTAATCCAGGTGCAAAAGGGGCCAGAATTTGTTGAGCTTTCAGCGGTCAGCTTTCAGCATTCAGCTCTCAGCTTTCAGCGGTCAGCCGAAAGACTAGCGCTTGTGACGTGTGCCACTGCTCTTGAGCAGTGCCCAGCGGGAGGGCGAGGCTCCTGCCGAGCCGCATGTTCGATTTCCTCCAGGGCACGGCTCGGCGGGAGCCTCGCCCTCCCCGCCCCACCCAAAAAAGCGGTCTATATACGTTGGTCGTGTTCCACTGCTCTGAAGGAGTGTCCAGTCTGCCGCTGGTTGGATAAACACTGCTCAAGAGCAGTGGCACACGGAAAGGTAGCGTCCGGGCTCCGTCCCGGACGTCGTGGGAACGTGTCACGTTCCCACGCAAGTTGAGCGCTGCTCAAGAGCAGTGACATGCCGTTGGTCCGAGTTCTCGGACCATCGAGTACGTACCGACGAGTTAGTGTAGAAAAAAGTTCAGGCAGCAAGCGCCCACGGTTGTACTGGATACCTGGAGAGAGATCGTAGTCTTCGATCATTTCTGTAGCTGTAAGCTGACTGCTGAAAGCTGACCATGAACAACGCTGCGCGACATGACGTAACGCTGTGCCTGACGCGCGTCACTCGTGGCGATCGGGCGGCGGCGGACGAGCTGCTGCCGCTCGTCTACAATGAACTGCGGGCCCTGGCCCAGACCTATCTGGGCAACGAGGCGCGGCGGCACACGCTCCAGCCTACGGCGCTGGTGCACGAGGTGTATCTGCGCCTGGTCGAGGAAGCGTCCATCGACTGGAAGGGGCGGGCGCACTTCTTCGCCGTGGCGGCCAAGGCCATGCGGCAATTGCTGGTGGATTACGCTCGGGCCAAGCAGGCCGAGAAGCGCGGGGGTGGTTGGCACCGGGTGACCCTCGACCAGGTCGTGGCCCCGACGAAATCGCGCGAGGTCGAACTGCTCAGTCTGGACGAGGCCTTGACGAAGCTGGCCCAGTTGGACCCGGTGCTCAATAAAATCGTCGAGCTGCGCTTCTTCGGCGGGCTGACGATCAAAGAAACGGCCGAAGTGCTGGAGCTTTCGACCCGGACCGTGAAGCGGGAGTGGTCCATCGCGCGGGCCTGGTTGAACAATGAGCTGCGCAAGGGGGAGCAGGAATGAAGCCGGAGCGCTTCCAACGCGTCAAGCAGCTTTTTTTCGAGGCCCGCGAGCTTTCGGCAGCACAGCGCGACGCGCTGCTCGAACGGGCGTGCGCGAACGACGCGGAATTGCGGGCCAGCGTCGAGGACGCGGCGCGGCAGGTCAAAATCCTCGACTTTGGGGTGGCTCGGACGACCGACTCGGATACGCGCTTGACCACCTGTCACACCGACGTGGGCCAGTTGATCGGCACGATTCCGTACATGAGCCCGGAACAGGTCGCCGGCGATCCGCACAAGCTGGACACCCGCTCGGACGTGTACTCGCTGGGGGTGATCTGCTTTGAGCTGCTGGCCGGGCGTCTGCCGCTGGATTTGCGGGACATGACCATCGCCCAGGCGGTGCGAGTCATCCAGGAAATACCGCCGCTGCGTCTGAGTTCGGTCCAGCCCACGTTGCGGGGGGACCTGAGCACGATTGTCGCCAAGGCGCTGGAGAAAGACCCGGCCCGGCGGTATCAGTCGGCATCAGAGCTGCGGGAGGACGTGAAGCGCTATCTGGCCAAGCAGCCGATTCTGGCACACCCGCCGAGTACCGCTTATCAATTGCGCAAGCTGGTAGCGCGGCACAAGACGCCCGCGGCGCTGCTGTCGACCCTGTTTGTAGTGGTGCTGGTAGCGAGCGTGGGGATGAGCATCCTCTATTTTCGCGCCAAGCACGAGTCGCAGACGGCCCAGCGAGCGGCCCAGTTTCTGGAAAACACTCTCCGCCTGATGCACACGGACCAGGGCTGGCCGGTGGCGTCGATCCGCAAGGTGCTCGATGACGCCGTGATACGCATCGACCGCGAACTCGGCGGCGAGCCCGAGGTGGAGGCCGACCTGCGCCGCATGGTCGCGCGTGGCTACTACAGCATCGAGGTGTATGACGAGTCGTTCGAACAGTTCGAGAAAGCCTTGGCGGTAGCGGTCCAGGTTCACGGCCGGTCGCACGCCGATGTGGCGGACCTCAACAAGCAGATGGGTGACGTATTCTACACATTAAGCCGATTGGACGAGGCCGAGCGCTACTATCGGGACGCCTTGGGTATCTATCGTCGGGTGCAAGGTCCAGAATGTTCCGAGGCGGGTGAGATTCTCGGTCAGTTGGGTATGATTGCTATATGGCGCCAAGACTTGCCGACGGCGGAAACGCTGCTGGAGGAAGCATACGCGATTCTCCAGCGCTAGTGCGGAAGGGATACGCCCGAAACAGCTCGTATCGCGACTCGCCTCGCGCTACTCCGGACGAAGCAAGGCCGGCTGGATGAAGCCGACACCCTGGTCACTCGGGCCGTCACGGTGTTGCGAGCGCAAGGCGACTTGACTGACAACAGCTTGACACAAGCGCTGAAAACGTTGGCCTTCGTGCGCATCCAGCAGGGCCGGCCCGGCGAGGCGGCCGCCTTGAAACGCGAGGTGCTGGAGGCACACCGCCGGAAGTTCGGCGAGGAAAGCGTGTGGGTGAGGCACCAGATGAACGCGCTGGGCTGGGCGCTTATGGATGCGGGGGAACTGACGGAGGCGGAAGCGCTCTTCCACCAAGTGCTGGAGCGGGCTCGCCGCGATGCAGTACGCGGCGACCTCGACGTACTCGGGACGGCTGCACGGCTGGCCAAGCTGCTCAACGAGCGCGGGGCGTATGCGGAGAGGCGGAGGCTGTCGCCCGACAAGCGTTGGCGGGTTATAACGCGGCCGGTCTGGATAGCGCGTCCCTCTACGCCAACCTGCTGAACGTCCGGGGCGCTGCGTTGTTCGGGCAGCAGAAGTACGAAGAGGCCGAATCGGAACTGCTGGAAGGCTATTCGACGTTGTCTGCCGACTTCGCGGATGAGCACACGAGTGTGCAGTCAGTGCTGAAGAACCTTGTTGGCCTCTATGAAGCATGGGGCAAGCCGGAGCAAGCCGAGACTTGGCGCGCCCGCCTGCCGGAATCGCCCGAGCCCGCGACCACCCAGCCCGCCGAGCCCCAGTGATTAACACGTCGCCCCTCCGCGGCTCAAACACCCCTCAGCATTCCGCGTCTCAAATACCCGGGGCTATACATTTTCTGGCTCCTCTGAGCCAATAGTACAACAACCGACTAAGTACCGTCGCGCGGTATTTCGCGGTGGAGCGGATGTCGTCGATGGGGGAGATGTCTGCTTCGAGTAATTGGCGGATTTGCTTGGGGTTCTGGAACGTCGTGTTATTGTCGAGCGCCTGTTCGAGCGCGCGGCAGCGGCAAACGACGGGGGCCACGCTGTTGGCGACGACGCGCCAGCCTTGCGTGTCCTTGACCACCGCGACGCCGACTTTGGTGATCGCCTGGGCGCGGCGGGCGCCGACCTTGTGGAACCATTCGTATTCACGCTCGCGGCGGGGGACGCGGATCGCGACGATGAGCTGCTCCGGCTGCCGCCGGGCTTGTTTATAGCCGGTGTAATATTGATGGAGCGGGACCGCGTTCCAGCCGCCGCGCGACTGGAGCAGCACCATCGCGTCGTAGGCCATCAGCACGGGCACGCCGTCGGCGGCGGGGGAGGCGTTGCCGATGTTGCCGGCCCAGGTGCCGCGGGTCTGAATCTGGACCGCGCCGACCTGGCGGGCGGCCTCCGCCAATAATGGGAACTCCGCGGCAATCTTGGGTGAGCGGAGCACGTCCCAGAACGTTGTCAGCGCTCCCAACTCCAGGTATTCCTCGGTCATGCGAATATGTTGGAGTTGCTCGCGCAGATGTGATATATCCAGCAGATCGAGATCATCCTTTGCCTGCTGGTGCCATGAAACCAACAGGTCGGTCCCGCCGGCGATCGGCGTCAACGGCCGCGCCGCGTTCGCCAGCAGTTCCAGCGCTTCATCCAACGATGTTGGCGTGTATACGTGCACGCGTTTATATCTCCGCAAGTTCCAGCCATACAATGTAGCGGCTGGGCCCCGGCCGCTACATTTCTTGTGTGGCACTGGCTTCCAGCCAGTGGTTCGGCCGGTACGGGGCCCGGACGCTACATTTCTTGTGTGGCACTGGCTTCCAGCCAGTGGTTCGGCCGGTACGGGGCCCGGCCGCTACATTTCGGCGCTACTGTTTCTTGGCGGCTTGGGACAATGTCGCCTTGACACCCGCGATTACGCCGTCGTAGCCGGTGCAGCGGCACAGGTTGCCGCTCATGAAGCGGCGGAGATCGACCTCATTCGCAACCTCAGGATGATCCAGCAACCAGCGAAGCGACATCACGATTCCCGGCGCGCACGCGCCGCACTGCGTGGTGCCGGTCTTGTTCAACACCTCGGCGACGGCGGGCGCGACCGACTCGACCGTCTCCACCGAGCGGCCCTGGACCTGAAAGGCCGGCACCAGGCACGAGTTCACCGGCAGATCATCCAGCAGCACAGTGCATGCCCCGCATTCGCCTTCGCCGCAGCCTTCTTTCGTGCCGGTACAGCCGCAGTCGTAGCGCAGCACGTCGAGCAGCCGGGCGTCGAGCGGCACCGTGCAGGTCACCGGCTTGCCGTTGAGCGTGAAGGCCAGCTCGAATTTATCCATCGCTCTCGCCCTCCAGATGCTCCAGGAGCCGCTCCGGCGTCAGCGGAATCACGTCGATCGACGTGCCGAGCGCACTACAGACGGCGTTGATGACGGCGGGCGCCGGGCCGTTCATCGGCAACTCGCCGATCCCCTTGGCGCCCTGCGGGCCGTACGGCGAGGGCTGCTCCTCAAAGTGCACGCGAATCGGCGGCAAGTCAGCACTGGTCGGAATCACGTAATTGGTCATCTGCGTGTTGGTCATCGCCCCGTCTTCGAGCAGCACCTCCTCACTCAATGCCCAGCCGATGCCCTGTGCGACGCCGCCCTGAATCTGGCCGGTCGCGAGCGTGGGGTTCAAGACCTTGCCGATCTCCTGTACCGCGACGAAATCCGTGACCCGCGCGATGTACGTCCGCAGATCGACTTCCACCTCCGCCGCGTCCGTTGCCCAGGCATAGCAGGCGTACGCGTCGCCGCGATAGTGATCCTCGTCCCAGGCGATCTCCGGCGGCGGCTGATACTTGGCCTGGCCGCGCAGTTCCTGCCCCGGATGTGCGGCGTGCCAGGCGCGGATAGCGTCCTGGACCACTGAGCCGGTCTCCAATGAGGGACGGCCGGTACGGGGCCCGGCCGCTACGTTCATGTGTGGCACCGGCTTCCAGCCGGTGTTAATCCCACCGGCAAGATGCCGGTGCCACACATTTCGTTCGGGACGGAGCCCGGGTGCTACATAGGGCTTGACCTGTGCAACCAGATCGTCACAGGCCCGTTCGAGCAGCTTGCCGATGACCATCGACGTGCGGCTGGCGACCGTCGGCCCGCTATTGGGGACCCGGTCGGTATCGGGCGTCGCCACACTGACCTGGTTGCTGTCCAGCCCTAACCGATCGGCGACTATCTGTGCCAGCACGGTCTTGGCACCCTGCCCCATCTCGGTCTGCGCCGTGAGCACCTCCACCCGCCCGTCGGGCAGGCCGGCGACCCAGACCTCTGACGCGAGAAACGTCTCCCCGCTACCCGTGAAGCCCGCCCCGTGAAAGAAGCACGAAAACCCGATCCCACGGCGAAGATAAGGATGCTGCTTGTTGAACTCGGCGTGCGCCTGGCGGCGCTGCTCATACTCCGACAGTTCGAGAGCGCGATCGAGCAGGCCGACCAGATCGGTCCCGTCGCGGAAGACCTGTCCCGTGGCCATGGTCTGTCCGTCGCGCAGCAGATTGCGCCGCCGCAGTTCCGCCGGGTCCAGCCCGAGTTGTGCGGCGATGACGTCCATGTGACGTTCGACGGCGAAGAACACCTGCGGCGCGCCGAACCCGCGGAACGCCCCGTAAGGCGTCGAGTTTGTCAGCCGGGCCTCGCCGTGTACGTGGATATTCTCGCAATGGTACGGTCCCGTGGCGTGTAGGCAGCCGCGGCTCAACACCACCGGCGACAGCGTCACGTAGGCCCCGGCGTCGAGCAGGACGTCGATTTCCATCGCCAGCAGCCGGCCGTCGTCAGCGACCGCGGTCCGGTGTCGCATCCAGCCGGGGTGTCGCTTGGGCGTAACCGCCATGTCTTCGGATCGGTCGTAGATGATCTTGACCGGCATGCCGGCCTTCTCGGCCAGTAGCGCTGCGTGAACGGCGAGCAGCGAGGGGAAATCCTCTTTGCCGCCGAACGCCCCGCCGGTGGTCATCTGCACGACGCGTATTTGATCTTGCGTTCTATTGAAAAAATGCGTCAGCGCGTTGAGCACGAAGTATGGACATTGCAGTGAGCCGCATACGACGAGTCGCCCCTCGTCGTGGTAGGCCAGCATACCCTGCGGCTCCAGGTAGAGATGCTCCTGTGAGCCGGTGCGGTATTCGCCTTCGATCACGTGCGATGCCTGGGCGAACGCCGCCGCCGGATCGCCCTTGCGGATGTCGATCCGTTTGAAGACGTTGTCGTCGCCGTACTGGATCATATCCAGCGTCAACGGTTGCCGAGGATCGGTGATAGCGGGGAGCGGATCGACCTCGACGCGGACCGCGCGGAGGGCTTCCCGCAGCTTGCGCAGCGAGCGATGCGCGATCAGCAGGATCGGTTCATTCTTGTGCCGTAGGTCGTCCGCGGCGAGTGCCCGCCAATCGTTCTCGATCAGCGCGATTTCGTTGGGGCCGGGGATGTCGCGGTGATCGACGATGACGAACTCGTCCCAATTGATCGCCGGGTCGAAGTGGATGCTCTTGATGCGGCCGCGGGCGACGGGGCCGCGGACGGTGCCGCCGTGGAGCATGTTGGGCATCGTCAGGTCGTCGACGAAGCGGGCGGTGCCCGTCAGCTTAGCAGGCCCGTCGACTCTAGGGATATCGGCACCGACGCTCATCCAGGGGCTCCGTCACCGGCACCAACCCGCGGTCTGGTCCGGTTTGCATGCGAACCTCAAGTATATGCCAGACCATTCGGTCAGAAAAGCGGCACGGTCGAGTACCGTTTCCACCTTTCCACCAGTATGGATTCGCGCCAAATGTAGCGGCCGGGCTCCGTA
>JAGMDK010000567.1 GCA_023128695.1 Phycisphaerae bacterium | reverse complement strand
CCGCGGCTCAGCGGGAGCTTTGCCCTCCCTTCCGCGGCTCAGCGGGAGCTTCGCCCTCCCTTCTTCCGGAGCACGGCTCAGCGGGAGCTTCGCCCTCCCATATCCGCGGCTCAGCGGGAGCTTCGCCCTCCCTTCCGCGGCTCAGCGGGAGCTTCGCCCTCCCTTTTGTCGCGCTCCCCATTAGCGGACTGCTAAAAGCCAATCATGCGATGTTTCAGCAAGACCAGCACCTCGTCCGCGGCGGGTCGGTCGCCCAAGGCATCGGCGGCCCCGCGTACGCGTATGCGGCGCTCGGGGAATTTCAGCTCCGCCCAGGCCTGCACCGAGTAGTCCATCAGGATCGCCGCGCCGCGAATGTGGGGACGATCCTTCCGCGGCATGGCTCGGACAGGTATCGGCGGGGCCTCCAAAGTGGTCCCGTCGCGAGCCGCCACGATTCCGGTTTGGAGTTGGTCCAGGAAAGTATGGCTGGCCGCCGTGGCGCGCTCCCACTCGTCGTAGTGACACACCAGCGGCGAATAACGCCCCTGCCAGGCGACCAGCAGGCCCAGCAGAATCAGGGTGGGCACCGCCGCCATGCGGGCCGGCAGTTGACTACCTCGGATCACCGCCACGACCGCCTCCGCCGCTATCCCGACGAGCATCGCCAGCCCGGCGACGAGCAGGAGCAGGTACCAGGGTTGAATCTTGCCCGTGGTCACATAGGTTAGCCCCACCAGCACCAACCAGGCCAGCGCCAGCACGGCGGCCCGAACCAGCCGGCGGTCGGTAGCGGCGGGGGTCGAGCCACGGGGCCGAAACCACAGCTTCAGGACGGCGGTGAGTACCAGCCCGAGAATCAGTCCGACCAGCAGCCACGTTCCGGTAGACGTGGCTTGCATGATCGGTTGCGGGAAAACGAGCAATTCGAGCAGCCGCCGCACCTGAGCGGCGTAGCTGTCGAACGACTCATACGCCCGGGTCGCACCGTGCCCTCCCAAGCCGCCCAGTACTGCCAGGCGAGCCCCCAGCATCACGACCAGGGCGATGGCGTGCGGGATCAGGGCCAATGCCGCCTGCCGCAGCCGCTTACTAATCGTCGAAGCGGGGGAGTACAACAGCACGACGAGGAAAGCGAGTGCCGGCAGGATCAGCGCGGTTTCCTTGGCAGCGACGGCCAGGAGTGTGAATACGGCGGGCCAGATCGGCGGCCCGCGTCTGCCAAGCGACCTGGGGGACAATTGACTTGCCAATGACAGGGCCATCAGCAGGCAACACAGCAACTCCGGGCGCCGCGCTGGAACCGGCAGAACTTCAATATGGGTGGGGTGTAGGAGGAAGAAAACGAGGGCTGCCAGAGACGCCACGGCACAGCCCGCCCCCGCCGCCCGCTTCGTCAAAACGTAAAGGGCCGCCGCACAGCCGGCCAGCAGCAGCAGGTTGGTCAATTGGTAGCCGAACGGCTTGAGCTCCCAGAGGGCATAGTCCAGCGCGAAGGTCAGGTTCAGGAGCGGACGATAGAAATCGCCGCCGTACCGCCCGTCCATGAGCTTTTCCGTGCAGGTCCCGACGAGCTCGCCGCAGGACTGCACGCGGCTGGAGATGATGATGGGGTAGGTGTCCACGCCCATCAAGCCGCAGTCTTTCGTTTCCAGAAAGAGCATCCCCGCGGCGATCAGGATCAGGACGCCCGCGACGAGGTCCGGAGCGCGTCTAGGCTTGGTCGCCGGCGGCGCGGCTGGCTGCCAACGTGCGGCCCGGCGGGGCGGTCGCTTGCTGGGCATGGACTGACGACTCCGGCGAGAAGGGCGAATGTAGCGTCCGGGCTCTGTCC
>JAGMDK010000566.1 GCA_023128695.1 Phycisphaerae bacterium | reverse complement strand
GCGCGCCGGAGATGTCATGCACCCCACCGGCATGACAAAATCGGCGGCGGCTTGCCAGCGGCGGGTAGTTGTGGGATAATGAAGGCTTACATGCGTAACCAATTGAACATCTATCGTCGGAGAGCGTGAATGGGAGCAATGCTCGAAGCCTTGATCGAACTCCAGGACATCGAGCATCAAATCGTAGATATACGCCGCCAATTGGCAGCCAAACAACGCGGCGTCGCACGTCAGACGGCCAAACTGCGGTCGGCCGAGCAGACGCTGGCCGAGGGCAGCCGGGACCTGAAACGCACGCAGGTCGCGATGGACGAGGCGGACCTGGATTTAAAGGCTCGCAGCGCCCGCGTGAGCAAGTTGCGGGAAGACCTCAACACGGTCCGGACCAATAAGGAATATGCCGCAGTCCTCTCGCAACTCAATAATGAAAAAGCCGAGGCGAGTCGCATCGAGAAGCGGGCCTTCGAGTTGATGTCCGAGGTCGAGACCAAGCGGAAAGCGGCGGGCGGGCACGAGACCGCGGTGCAACAGGAGACGCGGCGGCTGGCAAATCTGAAGGGTCAGTTGGAGCAGGCCCAAAGCTCGTTCGCCGAACGGCTTTCCACTCTGGAGCAGCAGCGGGCCGCGGCGGCCGAAAAACTGGACCCCAAGTCCATTGACCTGTTCAACCGCCTCTCGGAGCGCTACGAGGGTGAGGTCATGGCCCGGGTCATTCAGGTCCATCCCCGTCGGCAGGAGTTTATCTGCGACGGGTGCAACATGTCGGTGACGGCCGAACGGGCCAACTCGCTGATGTCCCGCGACGAGGTCGTTACCTGCGGCAGTTGCGGCCGCATTCTTCATATCGAGCAGGGCACTTAGCGTGGTGAGTGACGCGTGGAGTTGATCATCCACGTTGACGGCGGGGCGCGTGGCAACCCGGGACCCGCCGGGGCCGGGGTCGTCATCGTGGAAAAGGACGGGGGCCTCATCTACGAAGCCGGCTTTTTCCTGGGGCGCCAGACCAACAACGCCGCCGAATACCAGGCCCTGATCCATGCCCTCCAGCGGGCTGAGCGCTGCGGGGCGCAGGCGATCACGGTTTATTCCGACAGCGAGTTGCTGGTGCGGCAGATCACGGGGGAATACCGGGTCAAGAGCCCCAGCCTGGCCAAGCTCTATGAGCAGGTCCAGATCCTGCTGCTCAAGGTGCCCCGTTGGACAGTGCGGCACGTCCGCCGCGAGGCTAATGTGCGGGCCGATGAACTCGCAAACCTGGCCATGGACGAGCGGCGCGACGTCACCGTCTTCGACGCCGACGCCGACACCGGCGGCGAGGCGAGCCGGCCGGCCAGCCCCGCGGATCAACCGAGCGAGACCGAGCCGGACCCGTCCGCTCCGGAGGAGATTGCTGGTGAGGTAGTCGTACCCAAGCCAGAGCGACAGGCGATTCGCGTCACCGTCACGCATTCGCCGGATACGGCGTTCTGTCCGGCGGACGGCATCCCGCGGGATGCGTTTACGGTTTCCTCAACGCTGCCGGCCGGCCTCTGCGTACATGCCGCGCATGCCATCCTGCCGACCCTCCTGGCGATGATGAACACTGATCCGCGGGAATTTGCGTCGGTCCCGACGCTGACGGTCCGCTGTGCACAGCCGGGCTGCGGAGCGGTTTTTCGGCTCTCGCCGCTGCGCGGCCCCAACGGAGCGCCGCGCGCTACAGAAGCTTGAGTCTTCGAAGAGCCGCGGGCTGAAGCCCGCGGCTCTTCTTCAAGGTGGGATAGTCAAGTGATTGACGAAACGCTGTACCAGTGCCGTTTCAGAAAACATCTGGCGCCCGTCGGGAGGGCGAGGCTCCTGCCGAGCCGCGGCTCGCCGGGAGGCTCGCCCTCCC
>JAGMDK010000565.1 GCA_023128695.1 Phycisphaerae bacterium | reverse complement strand
GCGACGGACTTTTTCTGAAATTGCTTTAGACAAGCACGATCCCGGCTCCAGCGACGACGCAGGCCGCCTGCCGCAACGGGTCGGCGAGCAACTCAGCTGCCTTTTTCCAGCCGCGCGCGAATGTCGCGGCGGTAAATGCTCCCTCGGGGCCGTGGACCGGCACCGCATTGTACGCATAGAACCGCACCCGGAACTGCCGGCCCGCTTCGTCGGGGAAACTCGCCCGCTGCACGACCAGCTTCCAAGACTCGTGGTACACCCCCTCAAACGTGAGAGAACCCAGGAGCAGGGGGCCGCTGGGTGGCAAGAAGGTTATCCCGTGCTTCTCTAACTGACGCGCCAGCTCTTCGCCGAACGCCGTGATCGAGGCCAGAAGCTGGTCCTCGGGCATATTCCCCGGCGAGTTGAGTTCGGCCAGGGTGACGGGGGGCTCAATGTGTATGCTCGTCACGAAACTCACGTGTTCTCCGCTGCTATCTAGCTGCCCGCGCCGAACGCCGCACCGCGGAAGGCGCGGGGGCGCGAGCGGTCATTGCTCAAGGGTTGGAGCCGAGCCAGCGGAATGTTTTGGCCTCGATGTGTCCGTTCCGCCCGGTACTGGACCACCAATTCAGGGCCTCCTCGATGCTGCCGAAGCGTTGGCCCCGCAGCCGGCCGACAACAGACAACAGGAACTGGGCATCATCGCCGGTCAACTCTTCCGTTTCACTGTTTTCAAGCAATAGCATGATCGCTTCCAGGTCGCCGATCCCGCGGTTGCGGACGAGTCGGCTGTGGGCGGCGTAGGTGGTGATCGCGGAGGCGAGGTCGTGGAGGGCGGGTTGCGCGTTTCTCAGGCCAGTCGGGCTGCGCGACTCGGCTAGCAAATCAAACAACTTCTTGGAGCGCTCCAGCGCCAGCGTGGGGACCAGCGCTTCATGCGTGGCGACCGTCATATGAACGTACGGCGAGGGAACGACGGCGCCGCCGACGGTGAGAATCTGCCCCGTTCTGCGGTCGAGCTTGAGGTTCTGCCGCCAGAACTCCTCGGTCTGTTTCTGCGGGCGGGCGACGACGATCCAGGATCCACGCATCAGGACCGCCAAATCGCTGGGGCCGGCGTTGTCATAGAGCCGCTTCGAGTAGAACTGTGAGGTGTAGTCGATGATGGTCTGGTTCTGCTGGTTTGATAGCACCAGGCCTGCTACCCGGATCGCGAAGGCGGCGGCGGGCACGGCCGGATGCGGCACGAACGTCGCCAGTGTGCCGACGGCCTGGTTGATCTTATCAAACAGGGCCCGCGTTTCCCGATTCCGCTCCGTCTTGACGTCGATCACACGCAGCTTGAAGTAGGGCTGGAAAGCGTCGTTCCACGCCCGCTGGGAATGAACCAAGAGGTTCTCGAAGCCCAGTTTCTGTCCGGGGGCTACGTCGCGCTGGTACCAGACGGCCATCGAGATCGGTTCGGGCTGGTCCTCGGTCTGCACGTCGAGAATAACGACGATGTCCTTGGTGCCTGAGAAGTCCCGCGGCATATACACGCTGTTGACGATGATCGAGAGCGGATCCGCGTGTTCGACGACCAGCTCGTCCTCGATCGCCTCGTAGCTGAAGCGTAGACTCCACTGGGCCTGCGTGGCCTCATCCGCACGTACAAACAGGGACCGGTGCTCCTTATATAGCGGGGGCGTGATCGCAGCGGCGGGGTCCGGCTCGACCCGCGGCCCCTTCCGGATGCAGCCGGTTGGAGCGGCTACCACCGCCAGCAGTGCCAGCGTCGCCAGCCAGAGGGGGCTGCGCCGCGTTTTGCGGCGAACTGTTCGATCTGGAAAGGTGCTTGACATGTTAGTCTCCGTAGCGTGTCTACTCGCATAGTGTATTGGAACCTATCCGCCCTGAAAATGCAATATCGGACGAATGCGTTAGCCCCTCACCAGTGCCTGACGCTTTCGGCAGCCGGCATCTGGATTGTAGCGGCCGGGCCCAGTACTGGCCGTCGCGGACCAAGCACCCCCTGCGGCAGCGTTGGGAGATAGGGTCGTTGAGCGCTCGTTGTGAAGGAGGATACAACCAAAAATCAACATTATTTATGTATAATGCGCCCACTATTATATAATTTTGCATCATATATGGATAATATTTGCTTGATATTTGAAGTTTTTGAGCTATATTTAATGTGTGTACTGGTTGCGGGAGGGCGAGGCTCCCGCCGAGCCGTGCCCTGGAGGAAATCGAACGTACGGCTCGGCAGGAGCCTCGCCCTCCCGCGGGAGCCTCGCCCTCCCAGATCAACTCGCACGTTTGGTGTTGACGGAGTGCTAGTTGTCTCTTTGAGGAGTGAACATTGAGAGAAGGTGAGTGCCATGCCTCAAACGACTTTTAATTTTGATCGCAGGACCGAACAGGTAATTGAAGCTCTCAAGGTCCATTTCGGGGCCACGACGAAGGCTGAGATTCTCCGTAAAGCATTGGCTTTGCTTGATCTTGCGCGCGAAGCTGAGGAAGAGGGCCGGGGCGTAGCGATACTTGACGAGGACGGTCAGCCCCGAAGAGTAATACTGCGCTGATTCAGGAGCGAGCGTGCCAGAACTCGACCCGGGTCCACGCCGAGATCCCGAGACGGACGCAAAGGCGGCGAAACGGGCTGCCCACAAAGAGCCGAGCGTTCCGGAGAGAGAAGCATCTTTGCGGATGCAGGAGGTTGTCCGACGCAGTGCAGTTGTTGATATTAAGCTGCGAATAGCGTTTTTTGTGGTAATCGCGTTGTTGTTCATCACTTTGAACGCCGTGGTCATCTGGCTCGTGTACACGTTAGTAAAGATTGACCATGAATTGCTCACGACGGCCGGGGTGGCTGAGGTTGAACGCGTCGTAGATTCCAAAGTGCTTATGTCGCTGATTGGAGCCACCGCCGTGCAGGTCGGCGCGGTTATCTTTGCCATCACGAAGTACTTATTCGACACGGAAAAAAGCGTCCAACAGGCCTGACACGTCCTTTTCACTCCGCTCCCTATCAGTTCGGAGCACGCCCATGTTTGATCCGGTCACGTTCGGCCAGAATATCTACCTGTTGATCGGCTTGCTGGTCTTCCTGGCGATCGTGATCTTCGTCATTATCGTGGCTTGGACTGGGATCAACATCGGCGTCTGGCGCGCCCAGAAAAAAAATGCGGAGCAGCAGGACCTCCGCCGTAAGTTTCTTCCGGACGGGCGGCCGCTCCCGCCGACCGGGCGCGGCGTGTGTACCGCTTGCTGTCGGGCCTGCGAGAAGGTTTATCACCTGCCGACCGGTGAGCGCTTGTGTCCGATGTGTTTTGAACGCCTTGAGTCGAAGGCCTGCGCTGAAAATGAGTCGTCCTGACACGACCTGCGCCGTGAGACCGCGCGGGCTGAAGCCCGCGGCTCCTCAGTGAGCCGCTGTTGACTGCGCGGTCTGAAGCCCGCGGCTCTTCTGCGATTTGCTCTCGCGTGCTCTTGCTTAGGAGCCCCAATGTCTGATAAACCGGAGATCGATACGCCCCTCTATGCCATCAATCGCGAGCGCAAGCTGAGCATGAAGGACCTGCTCGAGTATTTCGCCAAGCACGGCTCGATGCGCGTCTCCGACATGCACCTCAAGGTAAACTGCCCGCCGATCTACCGCGTGGACGGCGACCTCCAGCGGCTCAAGGGGGCCCCGCTCGACCGGGCCACGATCGAAGCCCTGGCGCGGAGCCTGCTCGGCGAGGGGGACTGGAAGCGCCTCCAGGAGCGCGGCTCGGTGGACAGCTCGTACATCACCGACAAGATGCAGTTCCGGCTGAACACCTTTCACGATAACGACGGGTTGGTAATCGCCATGCGGGCGCTCGAAGACAACCCGCCGGCGGTCGAGGAGATCGGCTTTCCCAACAACGCCTGGCAGGACATCGTCCTCCGCCAGCACGGCTTGGTGCTGCTGACCGGCATCACCGGGGCCGGCAAGTCAACCACCATCGCCGCCCTGATAAACCGCATCGCGGCGACGCGGCCGTGCCGGATCATCACGCTGGAGGACCCGATCGAGTACCGGCTGACCAGCAAGGCGGCGATGATCTCGCAGCGCGAGGTCGGCCGCGACGTGCCCAGCTTCGAGCGCGGGCTGCGCGACTGCCTGCGCGAAGACCCGGACGTCATCTTCGTCGGCGAGATGCGCGACCGCGAGTCCACCAGTTGGACCCTGACGGCGGCGGAAACGGGGCATCTCGTTTTCTCCACCTTGCACACCCGCGACGTGCGCGGCACGGTCACGCGCCTGATCGACATGTTTCCGCCCAGCCAACAGGACGAAATCGCCAGCCAGCTCTCGCTCGGACTGAGCCACATCGTCTGTCAGAAGTTGATTCCGCGGGCGGACGGCCAGGGCCGCGTCGTGGCGATGGAGATTCTCAATAACTCATACGGCATGTCCAACCTGATCCGGCTGGGCAAGGTCGAGCAGATCTATTCGCTGTTGCAAAGCCGGACGAAGGACATCCCCGAGGAGCGCATGACGACGCTGGAACGCTCGCTGGCGTCGCTGGTACACAGCGGTAAGGTCACGCACCTGGAGGCGGAGAAGTGGGCCAATCACCCCAACTCGTTCATTGACGAGATGCAGCGGGTGCAGCAGGGGCGATAGTACAAATCTGTATCGCCTCGACCTGTGGGTGGCCCATCGCTTCAGGGCCTGTCGATTTAATATGACAAACTGAATCTCTAGTTGTCTCCGG
>JAGMDK010000564.1 GCA_023128695.1 Phycisphaerae bacterium | reverse complement strand
CGCACCCTACGTTGCTGTTGTGCCTACAGTGCTTGACGATAGCACGATCTTCACATTTCAAGCACTGCTCGCAGAGCAGGGGCACCCGGCCACCCGCCGTTTTCGGTCAGACGGTTTCGTGTTTCGAAGGCGCGCTAGGCGGCTGCATCACCGAACGGTTCCAGCCGGGCTACCCACCGTGATGCCGCGGCTACATGCACCGCGGAACCAAGCCAACCCCGTGCCGAACAGTATTGTGAATGTCCCTAATATCCACTAATTTCCAACTGGTAGGCTGCTCTTGTCCAACGAAGCCTACCCACTGAAGGCTGCCTGGAACTCAGCGAAGTCGGCCAGGTCAACGTCGTCGTCGCCGTCAAGGTCGGCTAGCTCACAGTCGGGCTGGACAACAACACCAGGACCGTTGAGACAGCCGGCAAGGATGTTGTAGTCGTCCAAGTCGACAGCATCGTCGAAGTTCAGGTCGCCGCGTATGAACACTTCGTACGTGTAGGCGTCGCCGCCGCTGCCCATTATGTTGGCATGAATGTGCTTCGCGCCCGCGACCAAGTAGCGACCGTCGCGACTGAGATCGAGGCAGTAGGGCGAACCGGGAGTGTCGATGCTGCCGATCAGGGTGGCGCTGCGATCGAACACCTGCACTTCGGGGTGGCAGTTGTCTTGCGTTCCCCAGGAGACAACGGCGAGGATATGCCCGTGGTACGACACCTCGGCCCGCTGAACCGAATCCTGCAACTCACCGGAGCCTGACGTGGTCGTGCGGGCCAGTTCGACGCCGGCCACGAGGTCGATGACGCGGTATGTCAAATCAACATATCCCGTCGCGTAATTGTGGCTGACGAGGAACATCGTCCCGCCGTCGCCGGAAAGCCCAATGCCGCTGCCGAACCATTGTTGCGATTCAGTGCCGCAGTAGACCGATGCCCAGCCGGGGCCGGTGTCGCGATAGGCCTTGTAATCGTAGCCGCCGCCGGCCGCGACGGTGCCGTCGCGCGAGATGCGGTAGAACCCGCCGCCACCGTTGAGCGAAAACGCGAAAAGATCAGACATACCGGAGGTCTCGATGATCCGGGCCGTATCGGGCTCGGTGAGCACGGCCCGGGAGCCGTCGTCGTTGAGTTCGACGCCGTTCACGTATGTCGTGGTTGCGAGGCGGTTCACTTCGGCCCCAGTGGCCCCGTCGAGAAGCACGACCAAGCTCTGTGATTGCCCAATCTTGTAGGCGGCGGCGATGACGATCGATCCGTCGGCACTAACATCGACCGATTGAATCCGTGCGGCGTCAAAGCCGGTATCGAAGGTGTACGTCCAGAGGGGCGTTGCGCCGCTGGTGTCGTTGAATCCCCGCACAATGACTGGAGTGCCCCAGGGGCCGCGGACCAGGAGTGCGCCCAGGGAGGTGTCTTCCGCCGACGCGACCGCGACGGTGTCAGGGTTTCCCGGCAGCAGGCTATACTCGTAGATCGGCGTGCCGTTGCCGGTGGTTTGGAAGTAGGAGAGGCGCTCGCTGTTGTCATTCCATCCGATCCAGGTTTCGTCCATGGTATCGGCGAGGCAGACGCTCCGCGCGATAGCGTTCGCATCGTTGAACTGCCAAATGACGTTCCCTCGTGGTGAACCGGAGACGTTGCCTTGGTAGCTGCCGTCCCCGCCAATGAGTGTTTCGATCCACGTGCCGGATGCGTCGGCGTGGACGAGGTCCCGCGTGGTCTGCGCGTGGGTCGTGAGTGACAGCGCGGCACAGAGCACGGTCACGGCAAGTGCCATTTCGAATCGGCGCGACGGTCTCACAATTGGCTCCTTTCCAGAATGCCCAGCTTTATTCACGGGGTTGCGCTTCCGGATTGTCTATACCGAGATTTCCCGTTTGCCCACTCCATGGCCGCCATTGTACCCCAATCGGCGTCTCGACTTCAAGCACGCCTGACGGATTCGGCCTGGAATCCCTCGTTCTCGCCCATCGATCCCGCGAATCTCACCCTGTTGGACGGGAGGCCCTCATCACTCGCTGATGCAATCCATTTGGTCTTCCGTAAGCGGTGTTGCGAAGAGCATCTGCGTCGCGTCGGCACCGGTCTTCAAGAACTTCCACGCGGCCGGGTCGGTCTTCTTGGAAGCCGGGTCGCCGGTATAGGTCAGGAAGTCGAACAATAAGGCCGTTCGCCAGTCCGGCGGTATCGGAACGACACCCGACGGCCCTTTCAAAGTGCGGCTCTTGGCATCCCAGCGCGCAACAACGATAGTACCGTTCTCGTCGTACTCGGTCACGGCGCGGCTGCCGTGGCAATCGTCACAGTCCCGGCCCGCGGCGGTGACAGTGTGCGAGAAGAAGGGTGCAATCGTGTAGAAGGTCCGGCCTTTGTAGCAGAGAGACTGGAACGTGGCGGTGGTGACCTGCGTATTGCCGTCGCCCTTGCGATCGCGGTTTACTAGGAAGACGAAATCCTTGAACAGCGGCTTTACAAAACGTTTGCCGCCGCCCATGATGCTGCTTTCGAGATGGCAATTGTAGCAGGATGGCACGGTCTGCACGTGGCAAGCCGCACAATCGAGCTGGGCGGTCTGCACGTGCTGCGTGTGGGCCGCATTCGCCGAGGCGACATCGTCGTGACAGTTTGTGCAGTGCGTATCCATGGCCCCCGGCGCGACCATCGAATCGTAGGCGGTGCCGTCGCCATGCATCTCGCGCGAGCTGTGACAATCCGTGCAGCCCAGGCTGGCGTCGCGGTGCACGTCGCTTAGCCCCAGGACCTTGGCCTCGACGCTCTGCCGCGAATGGCAGCCCAGGCAGATGTCGTCGGTAACCTCGTGCGCGGCAGGCTGGTCGGGATCGACATGGCAATCGCCGCAGTTCGCCACGAAGGGCTTCGAGACGGGCGTGACATCATCGGCGCGGAAGCCGTCGCCGGGATGGCATCTGCGGCAAGCCAGGGCCGACATAGGCACGTTTGTGAGGGCTTCAAAGCCGGCGTTGCCTTTGCCGCCATAAGTCGCGCTGTAGAAATTGGCCTTGCCCGCTCTCGTGGCGTGCAAGCTGGTTGGGAAGGTATTGTGCGGCGTCTGTTTGGCGGCCGCGGTACGCGGGGCTTGGCTTTTGGCGTGCTGCCGCGTGCAGCTAATGAAGAACCCCAGACACGCCACCGCTAATATCATCACCAGAGCCGTGCCAGGGCCGAGCCACTTGTTTCGTGAGGTCATGGGTCAGTCCTCCATATTTGTTGACGATTTCGAGGCCGACTGAAGCGCTCAGCCTTTGTAGCGGGCCTTGAACTCCTCGGCGGCCTTCTTCCAACGAGCAACTTCCTCGGGATCCATCTTGCCGAGGTACCACTTATGATCGTCGGAGTTAAGCACCTCGTCAAGCTTGGCCTGAAGCGCCTCGGCGGCCTTTATCCGCTCGGCGTTGCCGGACTCGTGAGCTTCATGGATCAGTTCCTTCAGCGCGGGCGTCCCCCTGGTGGCTTGCGCTGGGAGATACGTCTTTCCCTCGATCAGACCGCTCAGGCACCCACACCTTGCTCTTCTGCGATGTGTTAGGCGGCCGAACCGTCCGGCCCCACGCTTTCATCACGGAGGTCTTCGTCGGATGTGGCCTCGGGGCTCGACTCCGCACGTTTGAGCCGACGCTCACGCTTCAGGGCGGATTTCGCCACCCTCTTCGCCTGTCGCTCGCGCTTTTCGACTTCGCGTTGCCGCTTGAGAGGCGAGGTTCTACTCCTCTTTGCCATGTAGACTCCCTGGGGCGCCCGGCGGGATTCTACGCGTCTTGGTGTGACGAATCTCCGGCGGGCTTGATGCGTTCGACGGTCACATCGCGGTAGAATCCTTCCTTGACGAATTTCTCGGCGTCTGCTTGGGCCGCCTTCTCGGTGTCATGACGGCCAAGCGTGACAATCAATCCGTCGGTGGATCTGCCCCGCACGCGCCAGCGTTTCGGTTCACCTTGCCACTTCGTCGCCATAAGAGCCCTTCCCTGCCAAAGAGAGAGCATTGACAGCGCGCACACTGCCTGTCGGCCTCTTTTGTGGGGACGCCAGACCACCGGGAGAAGGGCAGGCCACCATCGGCAGCCTCCCCTTCTGGTGGTTGTATCAGAGGAACTCCTAGCGGCCTCTGCCGTAGCCGCCGCGACCTCCTCCTCCTCCGCCGCCGCCGTATCCGCCGCGGCCTCCGCCGCGCGGTTCGCGTGGTTTGGCTTCGTTGACCGTGAGGGCGCGGCCGCCATGATCTTGCCCGTTCAGAGCGCTGATCGCCGCTTGCGCCTCCGCGTCGGAGCCCATCTCGACGAATCCGAATCCTTTGCTCCGGCCCGTCGCGCGGTCATCAATGACCTGGGCGCTCTCAACCGCGCCGTGCGGTGAGAACATCTGTTCCAGGTCGGAACTGCTCACGTCGTACCCTAGGTTCCCGACATACAATTTTTTGCCCATCGCTTTTCTCCTATCGATGGCGGTTGTGACCCGTTGCTTTACTTTCAGGGTCGCAATTGAAAGTGACCGTTGTTCCGGCCAAGAAGGTAGGAGGGCGATCTAGGCAATGCGATGCGGGACTTGCACGACAAATGCCACGTCTGGGCCTGGTTCGTCAATCCGACCGTCCGCATTATACTCCGGATCCCAGGGAAGTAAACCAACTGTTCTTGGATACTCTGTTTCCTGCTGGGCACGATCGCTTGGGGCCGCCGCAGAGGGCGAACGCGTGCGGACTCGTGCGGAGATTTCAGAACTCTACTTCGAGCAGGGCGACGAGATCGAGCGGGGTGATCGGTTTGCCGTGCTCTTCAACCGACACGGCCGGGTGCCACTGCTCTTGAGCAGTGTTTGACATGGCGTGACGGTGCCGACGACAAGCACTGCTGACACAGCAGTGGCATACACTGAACCCTGAATCCTGAACCCTTCCGCCCCCCCTTGCCGCCTCTTACGCCCGGGCATATCATCTCGAACGGCTGGATTTGCCACGGACCCGGGGGTACACGGCCCCCACATTTACACAAAGGAGTCTCCCCGATGGCCGATTACATCCCCGCTGGCGACGCCCAATTTCAAGCCTGGTAGACCAACTTCGTCACCTACGTCAACGCCCCCCTGGCCGAACTGGGGCTCGACGCGGTCGACGTGGTAGACCTCAACGCCACCGCCGCGACCTGGACCACTGACTATCCGGCTCACACCGCCGCCCAGGCCGCGCGGCAGGCCAAGGACGGCGCCCGCGACGGCTTCGAGGGCGCGATCCGGACGCTGGTGCGGCGGCTCCAGGCCAAGCCCGGACGTGGATGACAGCGAGCGGGCCGCGATGGGGATCACCGTGCCCGACCGCGAGGGCACGCCCGAGGGTCCGCCGGTTCACCGGCTGGAAGCCGGTGCCACAGGGGTGGTCAGCGTGGCCAGATGTAGCGGCCGACCCCCGTGTCGGCCGTCCAGGTATAGCGGCCGACCCCCGTGTCAGCCGTCCAGGTGTAGCGACCGGGCCCCGCACCGGCCGTTGTCTGGGCGAAGGGTGCATCGACGTTTTACGGCCGGCAGGGGCGCCGGCCGCTACAAACGGGCGTTCGCCGACGAGGCCGTTGGCGGGCGGGACGCCCCCGAGCGAGCTGAGCTTCCTTTCGGTGGACACGCGCACGCCGTACGTGGTAGACTACCCCGGCGAAGACGGCGGCAAGACGGCCCACTACATGCTCCGCTGGGTCGCCACGACCGGCGAAAAGGGACCGTGGAGCGAAACGGCCAGCGCGACGATCGGGGCGTAAGAGGAATGGCGAATTCAGAACAGCGAATGGCGAGCGGGCCCTGCCGGGCTTCGATATTGACCCGTTCGTCGAAGTGGTGACTCACTGACCCGTTTGGAGAACTGGCGCATGAGGCATGTGCGTCTGCATCGTCAGCCATGCCCAATGCAGGAGCGACAACCATGACAGACGAGCACCGCAGAATCGTGACTACAGTCGTCGCCGTTGGCTTGGCTGCCTTTGGAAGCTGGGAGGCAACGGGGCAGGAATGGCCCCCGTGGATGCAGGTGGAGCCATCGTGCCCCACCGAAGAGGATGTGGTAACCATAACCATTGGGGGGATATGGGACCACACGTGTACCCCGGCCTACCCGTGGATCGAATTGGACGGGAGCCGCGTAGACTTCTACGCACACCTTGATCCCGATTGTTTTGGGTTTTGGTGGCCCACTCCCTGGGAATTATCCGCGCCCGTTGGTCCAGTGTCTGCCGGAACATACGACGTGTATGCATGTTGCTGCTACCTGTGGTTGGCCTGTGACGTCTATCCAATGACATTCATCGGGGCGTTCACGGTCTATCGAACCGGCGACCTGGATTACGACGGCGACGTGGACCTTGATGACTTCAACACCTTTGCTGGATGCCTAGCCGGGCCGGATAATGCCTACCCGCCAGAATGTGACGGTGCTGATCTCAACCGTGACGGCGACATAGACCTGGCCGACTTCGCCACGTTCCAGCGCGGCTTCACCGGCAGCGGCTGCTGAAGTGCCGCGTGGCACAGCGGGGCGTCACGTTCATTGAGCGCCCTGGAAATTAGGGAAATTAGCGGGTGTCCCACCCCTTAGCGAAGCGAGGGGTGGGGGAACTGATCCGCATGACCAGGAATGACTCGCTGGTGAACAGCCCCTTGGGATTCGAATCCGTCCCCCATCTATGAAGCACCCTGTGTCAAGTGGCTGGTGCAAGGTTTGTTCGGACGACGTTGCCGCACGTTCCCGTCGCCGTCGGCGTCGGTTGATTCTGCCCATCTCAGCCGGCAGCCGTTGCGAGGTGACGCGCCGTCGTCCGCACATTCCCAGAGCCCGAGGCGGAGGGAGATCGCTCTTTCTCCAATTGGGCGACGAGCGGGGGCCGACGCGACGTGAAGCGCTCAGCCATCTATGCGGGATCATCCACGCCGGCGCCTTCCGGCCAGGCCGGAGAGCACCAGGAACGTCCCAGGAAATCGGGATCCAAAGAACGCCGCCATTCACCTTGACGGGCGTCGACGATGGGTTCGCGCCCAGGGGGACTTGCGGGGTCGTTCTCAGAGTCGTCACGTCCACCAACCTTCGCTCGACACAGAACACTTCAAAAACAGACGCGGCCTTCAGCCGCCGTTCAACAAAGTAAAGTCCTCACTCTACACCACGTGCCGATACGGCTCGCCACGCGTCAGCATCGACACCAGCACGCACAACAAGCGGCGCGTGACCGCCACGATCGCTTTCTTTTTCCCGCGCCGCTTGGCGATCTGCTCGAAGATGTGACGCCAACGCGCCGACTTGCCGACCAGTCGCCAGGCCGCCTGGCCCAAGGCCCAACGCAGCAATCCCGAGCCGCATTTAGTGATCCGCAGTTCACGGCCACGACCAGCCGATTCGCGAACGCCCGGGGCCAGACCGACGTAAGCCGTTACCTTTTTCCGCGAGCCGAAACGCCGAACGTCGCCCACCTCCGCCAGAAACGCCTCGATCGTCACCGGACCGACTTCGGGATGCGTCCCCAGCAGCTTGCGCGCCTCGGCTTCCCGCTGTGGCGCCTTCTTGGCGAACGCCTTGAGCTCCCGTTCCACCGCGCCGAGTTGCTCGTCGTGAAAATCCAACTCTTTGAACATCATCTCGAACGTGAAGCGGTCGGCCGGCAGCAACTCGATCTTCGCCGCCGCCTGCCGGCCTTCTTGGGAGAACAAGTCGCGCCGGTCGGCGTTGTAGTCCGCC
>JAGMDK010000563.1 GCA_023128695.1 Phycisphaerae bacterium | reverse complement strand
GGTACGGAGCCCGGCCGCTACAGGAACGTGATTGTCACGTCGGCCGGCGTCGGCCATTTTTGCGCGGTTTCACCCTGCTTGAATTGGTCATGGTGGTGGCTATCGTCGCGATCCTGGCCAGTGTCGCGCTCCCGCGTTTCGCCAATACGCTGGGGCGACACCGCATCGAAGCCGCCGCCCGTCGCGTCGCCGGCGATCTGAATCTGGCCCGGCGGCAGGCCCGTCTATCGAGCTCGGACCAGAACGTGGTGTTCGATGTTTCGGCGGAGAGCTATCAACTCCCGGGGCTCGCCGATCTCGACCACCCGACTACCGGCTATGAGGTGCAACTCGACGAGCAGCCGTACGAGGTCGAGATTCTCAGTGCCGTCTTCGATGCTGACGCCGAGATTATCTTCGACGGCTACGGGATTCCGGACAGCGGCGGGAGCGTGGTGCTCGTGGGCGGCGGCTACCAGATCACCATCAGCGTGGATGCGGAGAGCGGATTGGCCAGCACACAATCTGGTGGAGCAACATTCGATGGAATGTGAACCGCGACCTAGTGTAGTGATTCATAATTGTCGCATCATGATTCAAGGTGGTGCGGGCCTCTGTGCCCGCCACGGACGGGCAGGGACGCCCGCCCCACCGGCTTGAATAAGATGCAAACTTGATGAATTGACGCGATGAACAGGCTGACGCCAAATAACCGAAACTCCGCTGTACGCGGCCTGACTCTCGTCGAGCTGATGGTCAGCACCACGGCGACGGTCATCCTGCTCGGCGGGTTGGCCTCCGCCGTCCTGCTGGCGACCCAGGCGCTGCCCGAGAACAGCGCTGAGCTGGACGGGATCGTCGACGCCGGTGAGGCCATCGGGCAATTGACCAGTGAACTGCTGTGCGCCGTCTCCGTCACTGAGAATACCGCCGCCGCAATCGAGTTCACCGTCGCTGACCGTAGCGGCGACAACTCCCCCGAGACCATCCGTTACGAGTGGTCCGGGACCGCCGGCGACCCGCTCACGCGGCAATACAACGGCGGCAGCGTACTCACAATCCTGGAGGATGTCGATTTCTTCGAACTGGCTAACCAAGTAACGGCCGTCACGGTTCCCGGCGATCCCATAGAGGTCGAGTCAGAGGAGATCCTCCTGACGTCGTTTACCGGCACAGGCCACCTCGTCAGTAAAAGAGTCAAGGACGACCGTTGGCATGCCCAATATTTCAACCCGATCCTGCCGGGCGAAGTCCTCCGTTGGAGAGTGACCCGCGTGCTTTTCCAGGCCAAGATCGACGGGGCTGCGACGGGGACTGGTCTGGTTCAGTTGCGGCCGGCGGATGTCAACATGAAGCCCACGACGGAGGTGCTCGCACAATTGCCGCTGGTGGAGGCCGATCTCTCGGATGCTTTCGAATGGCGGGATTTTATCTTCCCTAACGCCGCTGAACAGTTGCCCGGCGACGGACTGTGCTTCGTGATTCAGCATGTCGCCAACTCCCCGTCCGGTAAAGTTCACATCCAGGACGGAGGTGTCGAGGAACCCAACATCGTACGCCTTCAGAGTAACGACTCCGGCGGTTCATGGAATGTCCAAGACCAACAATCACTGCTGTTCTATGCCTACGGCACCGTCACCACGCTTGTTGATGAGGAAGTTGTACTCTTTTACCAATTGACCGGTGTGCGTATCACGATCAACGTCGGCGACGGCGGCGACCGGGTCGAAACCTCGGTCCTGCTGCTCAATGCCCCCGAGTTATGAGGGGAGAGTGAAGAGTGGCGAGTTCGGAGTAGCACGTGATGAGTGATAACAGGACTTTTGCGGCGGGCTGCTATACGCTCATCGAGGTCGTGATCAGCACCGTCGTGGTCAGCGTCATGCTGGTGGCCGCGCTGCACGCCGTCGGGGCCGCGCGGCTCGGGTTGCGGCAGATTGGGAACCACAGCCGCGGCGTGCTCCTGGCCCAGGACCTGATGACGGAGATCCTGCAACAGCACTACGCCGATCCGGTGTACGGCCTCGGGTCCTTCGGCGTCGATGGAGACGAAGCCACGACCGGGGACCGCAGCCTATACGACGACGTGGACGATTACGACGGCTGGCAAGTCGCCCCGCCGCAATACAAGGACGGCACGGAAATCACTTGGGCGACAGAGTACGAGCGTCTGGTCGAGGTGGCCTGGGTCCTGCCGTCCAACCCGCAGCAGACGTCCGGGAGCGAGACGGGGGTGAAACGCATCACCGTCACCGTTAGCCACGATGGGGCCGAGGTGGCGGAATTGACGGCTCTCCGCACCACGGGCTGGCCCGCGCCGGCCGATGGGCATGGAGGTTGACACGCCATGACGATTTCTTCGGCACACCGCCGTTGTGCGAGCGTGTACGTGATGGTTTTCAGCAGTGCGCTGTTAGTCACGCTCATTGGGGTCTCGGCCGTGCTGGCGGTCCGCGTACGCCATCGCAGTATCCAAGGTGACAAGAGCTTCATCGCCGCTCGCGGTTATGCTCAGTCCGCGGTCGACCTCGGCCTGTACACGATAGCCAACGATCCCGATTGGCGGACGAATTATCCCAATGGGGCCTGGTTTTCCGACCGGTCCTTGGGCAACGGCAGTATTACCTTGACCGGCGTGGATCCAGATGACGGGGACCTGAGCGATTCCGAAGGCGATTCTCTCGTGCTGGTCGGCACCGGCAACAGCGGGGAGGCCTGCTATCACCTCCAGGTCACGCTGGTGCCTCCCATCCAGCCGCTCGCGGCCCTCGGCACGTGCCTCCACGCCGGGGACGATGTCTTCGTCTGGTTTGACGGAGCGTTGAGTGCCACGGACGCCCCCCTTTCCGCCAACGACCAATTTAAGAACTTCGGCTCTGTAAACGGTGACGTGGAAGCCGATTCGGTCTTCGCCTGGAACCCCATCAACGGCACGGTCACTGAGGGCGCAGCCCCAAAGGATTTGCCAGATGCGGGCGTCTTCAGCGAGTACGTCGCCTTGGCCACGCCGATCGCCTTTACCGGGAATATCTCCGGCACTGTGCTCGGGCCCGGGCTCAATCCCTGGGGCGCGACCAACCCCGACGGGGTCTACTACATCGACACTGCCGGCAGCGATCTGCGGATCGAGGGCACCCGCCTCGAAGGCACGCTGTTAGTCGATACCGGCGGAGGCGTCCTTTACATCGGCGAGCAAGTGCTGTTCAACCCCGCCCGGGAGGACTATCCCGTGCTGATCGTGGACGGCGACCTCAGCGTTGAATTCGACAACTCCTCCCCGTTGGAGGAATCGGACTGGGAAACGAACTTCAATCCGCCGCAGCTCCCCTACGAGGGCCAGTCGGACTCGGATCAATCCGACGAGTACCCGAATGAGTTGCACGGGCTCGTACACGTCACCGGCAACCTCGCTTGCCAAGAACACAGCATCATCCAAGGTGTGGTGATCTGCGAAGGTAACGCGGTTTGTGACGACCATCTTGAGCTCACCCACGATCCCGATCTGGTCGATGCGCCGCCCCTGCATTACACAAGCTACGGCGTGCCGGCCATCTCGCCCGGCAGTTGGCAACAGACGCTGCCGTCTAACTAGACACTATCTCAAATCCATTGTAGCGGCCGGGCTCTGTACCGGCCGTAAGTGTAGCGTCCGCCTCCCGTGGCGGACGCTACGTTTTCTGCGGACGCTACCTTTTCTGACGTCGCGACACATCCGCCTAAAGTGCTAGGTACCCTTCCACGAGGGTGAGCGTCAACATAGTGGGTGGGGTGGGCCTCCGTGCCCGCCAGTACGGTCCGACGGCGGCCGCGGAGGGCCGCCACACCGGTTTACCCACTTTCCTGACGCCCACCCTCGCCTGCCCTACCCGTCAATTGACGCTTGACACGGCACTAATCCCGCGGCCCG
>JAGMDK010000562.1 GCA_023128695.1 Phycisphaerae bacterium | reverse complement strand
CCACCGTGAATCATGACGCGGCAATTATGAATCACACACTAGCGCATACGAGGGTGAGGAAGTCGACCCGGTTAATCTCCGATACAATTACCGGCCCGTGTCAAGAACGCGACGCGGGTCCTGGAGCCCGGTCCGGGAGACGTGCATGACCGAAACCCTGTTGCAGGCCGCGCCGGCGGTGCTGCCGGAGAAAACCCCGGTGTCGCTGCGAAAAGAGCTGGAACGACAGTTCGGCGCGTGCGAGCTGCTCAGGCCGTTTCGCCGGGCCTGCTACGATCCGGGCGAATTGCTCGATTTAGCGGTCACCGGGGTCATTCCTGCCAACACCGGCCGCGTCCGCGCGGAGGTGGAACGCTTCGTCGGCGGCGGGTTCGCCGGGCAGGTCTATCGCGTCACGCTCCAAGAAATTGATGCGCAGGCCGGGCCGATCGAGGGCTTGTCGGTCGGCGGAACCTACGCGATCAAGATTCTAAAGCCGCCCACCGGCTTTGCCCGCCTGTTCCGCAATTTCCTGTACTTCCTGGCGTACCAAGGGGCCTTCAGCGCCCAGGTGAACCCAGCCGCGGCGCGGGTCGGCGTATTGTGGCAAAAGCTGATCCGACGGGCCGCCGCGCGGAAGTTCGGCACCGAAAGCGCCGTCTGCGACACCTACGCCACCTTCTACGACGAAGAGCTGCACAGTTTCGGCGAGATCAACGAGTGGGTGGACGGACGGATTTGGAAGTTCGAGGTCGATGAGCACCTGTTCGAGCGCTGGAACTTCAAAGGTGAACCACCCGCCGACCTCAGTAGCGCTGAGTACGTGCACAAAAAGATTTTCATGCGGGAACTGGTGAATCTGCTGCACGAGATGGGGGCCCCGGAGTTGGCTCGGCAATACGAATGGTGGACCTGCAAGAGCCAGCCGAATGCGCTCAAACGACTCGACGCCGACCTCTCGCCGCGGGAAGGGCTGACGGCGATCGACTTTCGGGCCGGTCTGGCCTTGTTGCCGTTTCTGCCGATGAGCCCGGCGGACGTCTGGCTGATCCTCCGCGGCTTGGGCCGGGGTCGGCTGGTGCAATTTGACCGAAGCGATCCGCGCAAGTTTCAACAATTCATCGCCCAGCACCGTGACGACTTCGAGGACTTGCAGCCGGTTATCGAGGAGTTGGAGCAGCAGGAGCCGCGGCATCGGCGCAGTCTGCCGGACCTCACTCACCACCACTACCACTTGTTGACCGATGCCGGTCTGCGAAAGTCGATCCGCGCGGGCACGATCACGGGTTGGCGGAATCTTGGGCGGATTGATGCTGAGCACGCCGAGCGGCTGGAAAGACGCCGCGGGTTGTTCACGTTGCTGTTCCTCGTGTCACTGATCCCGCTGCTGGGTCGGTTTGTGTTGAAGATGTGGGGGCACGCCCGGCATCGCGCGCATGTGGGGCGGATGCTGACGAGCTGGAGCTACCTGTGTCGGGCGCTGCGGGGTGCCCGGCTAGAAACCCTGATCGTCTGGCACCGCCGGGGTCGCGCCTCCGCTGAGCGGATAATCAAGCTCGTGGACCGGCCGGTGCGCTACTGGGCCCAGCGGATTCTGGCCGGCTGGCTGCCGGCGACGTGGCAGCGGGCCATCACCGAGCCACGCTTCGCCTGGGCTCGGCTGCGCGAGAAGCTCAACTTCGTCTGGCAGATGCTCCGCACGCCGGCGTTTCGCGAGCAGTGGCTGCTGGAGGAGGTCCGTTTGGGTCGCGCGGAGGGCATGCTCACCGGCGACGAAGCCGAGAAGATATCCAGCCAGATCAAGGACCCTTTCATTCAAAAGTATTTGCGCTGTACGGCGGTGCATGTCTGCACGGTACCCATCACGCAGATCGTCATGGTGCTGGCCGGGCTGGCGGTAGGCGCGTATTTTCTGTTTGTGCGACAAGCCGGCTGGGGCGAGGCCGTGCTGACCGGCTCGGGGGCCGCCGCGTTTATTCAGCTCATGCCCATTTCGCCGGGCTCGTTGACCCGCGGGCTGTTCGTGCTTTACCTGATGATCAGAGAGCGTGATATCCGCAATTACTACATCGCCGCCCCGATCTCCTTCCTGCACGTGATCGGGTACCTGGCCTTCCCGCTGCAAATGGTGGCCCACGATCCGGCCCTGGCCCGCTTCATGGCCGGCCGCTGGGCCAAGAGCGCGGTGCATTTCATCCCCGTGTTCGGCGAAACCGGCGGTCTGCCCGAGCACGCGGTGTTCGACATCTTTTTCAATTTGCCACTGTCGATCAAACGCCGCTTTGTGACGCGACCATTATCAAGTGCAATCTGGGCGGTGGTTGTATTGGGAACGGTGGCGCTATTGCTGTATGACGTGATCATTGCAGTTATGCTGGTATACGCGAGACTGGTTCAATAGAGAGATCGTAGTGTCCGCTGTGCGGACCGTTTGCAGGTGATTGGGGAATTGGTCCGCACAGCGGAACCTACTTGGCTCTGACATGGATCGAGTGACGCTAGTGAAGTGCCGGATGCATGGTATCATCGTCTGAGGCGCGAGACGGATTGGTGACGAACGCCGGTCGCTGAAGATAGATGCGTAATGTCCTTTGGCCCAAGCGTAGCCCGCCGCCATTGAGTGAGTGATGATGCCCACGAAGCAGCCGAACGAGAAAGTCGTCTCCGAGGAATCCGTCCCGGCCAGCACTGTCATATGGCGGTACTTGAAGTTTGAGCGGTTCGTCGAAATCCTGAAGACGCACAGCGTCTGGTTTTCGCGGCCGTTTCGGTTTGAGGATAAATGGGAAGGGCTCTTCCCGCCGTCGTATCTCCGACGGACTCGGCAGTACGCCGACGCCAACGACATTCCGTTCGATGAGTTCGACCACGAGTTCCGGAAACGCCTCCTGCGACACAGATACGCTCATTTCGTGAACTGCTGGCACATAAGCGACCACGAGTCGGACGCTATGTGGAAGCTCTACGCCCTCGCCCCGTGCGGGATCGCGATTCAGTCCACAGTGGGCGACGTCAACGAGTGCCTGCGACCACACAACTCGGGACGGGTGATCTACTACGACCCATCCCAAGATGTGCGCAGCCCTACCATCTTTGGCCCACACGATATTCTCTTCAAACGAAGCCCCTTTTCCTGGGAGCAGGAATATCGCTTCTGGTTCGACGACGAGGAACTCCTTGACAAGATTGAGTCCGGGGAGGAGTTTTCGGTGGGGACACTGTCGTACGGGCGCCCGGTAGGCATCACCGACATGCCGCGACTCGTTAGGAAGATCGTCGTTGCGCCCGGTGCGTACGACAGACTGATCGAACAGGTCCGCGCCGCGTGCGCCGAGCACCGCAAGCGCTGGCTCTGCAATGTAATCGAGCGTTCATACTCGGATCGAATGTGGGACTCGTTCACGAGCTGAAGACTGGCGTATTCCGATCGAAGACGTGTAACCGTGTAGGGCGCGTCCCTTGACGCACCATTTTGTTCGGAATACTCAGGAGTTGGTGCATCAGGGACGCACGCTTCGTACTGTCAGAAAAGTTCTTTCCTCAACCTTCCCCAAGCCTTTGGTACTGAGACAGGTAGACGCAGCGCTTCCTTGAGCTTGGTTGCTCGTTCCTGGAACATGGTCTCGACATCGCTTCGGGATGTGCCCGCCTTCTCGATAGTTTTGGCGATGCGGTCAAGTACACCGGGAGCCAGCATGCCATCGTTCTTGGGATCCCATAGTGGGAATTCCTTGAGAAGCTGTGGGTCATTCATTCCGCCCCCATTGTTCGGTCCGTTTAGATCAAGGTAGCAGACCTCAAGGTAGGTCCCCAGTGCATTGTCGAATCGAGCTTCCTTCCTGAGGATCTCGGCCATTCCGAACTTGGCATTCCTGAACAACCCCCACTGATGCTGTGCGGCGTACTCCATCATGTCCTGATTTAGTAGCGACCACGCGACATCATTGTCGCTGGGTTCCCTTCCAAAACGCCCGGCGAGGCGAGCCTTCTCGTCTGCAACCCGGTTCCTCTTTGTAAGGTATTCGGCGTGGGTTCCGTTTGCGATCGACCACTGTTCCGAATGGCACTGCCGCTTGTTTGACAAGGAGTTACGGCGCTTTTCCCGCGAGTAGTTCCGCGCGAGCTTGGGCGCGCGGCTTTGTGAGTAAGGCATGCTCTTTCGGGCGACGCTTCACCG
>JAGMDK010000561.1 GCA_023128695.1 Phycisphaerae bacterium | reverse complement strand
TCGCCGGCCCCGGACACGAGTTCCACCACGTCCGGCTTGAAAATACCGCTCCTGGCCGGCGGGGGCCTAGTGCTCCTGATTGTGATCATCGTACTTGTAGTGAGCCTCAAGAGCGCCGGCGAGCGGCGCAGCGGGGAACTGCAATTGGTCCGGCAAGTGAATGAGCGGATGGACAAGGCAACGACCTGCGCCGACGAGTTCAATTTCGATGGTGCCCGGCGGCAGCTTGCCGCGGCCGAAGACGAATTGCAGGAATCGCCTTTCGGCAGTGTGACAACCTACGAGACGCTCATTGAGCGCATCGCGGCGGCGAAGGTTGAATTCGCCGCACAGGAAGCCGACTACCAGAGCAAGATTAAAAAGGGCTGGGTGGCATTTGAAGGGACCATGGTTTCCGTGTCGGAGCAGGAGCGCATCCTGGCAGAACGACGACGGGCCGCCGAAGCCGAGCGGAAGCGCAAGGACGAGGAATGGCAGCATTGGTGCTCAAACAGTAGGGATCTCAATGAGCTTTGTGCGAACGACAGTTCCTACTTTGACATGCTCTTCTTCGGGAACCAGCTCGCGCGGAATCCATTCTTCAACAAGATGCTCGGCGGCAGGGTGCGGAATGAAGGTGAACGGGATTTGCAAGCCACCTACCGCGCGGTCTTTGCCGGCCCGGTGGAGAAGACCACGGGTTACGACATGTCCGGGAATGCCATCGAGGCGACGGAAGGGCACTTCAACATTCTCTCGGTGCAGTATGACGCCGAGGCCGGCCGCGCCGAAGTGCGAGGCGTTATCGGTTATCTGGAAGAGGAACTGGTGATGGGGCCGGTCGTCATCGTCCCGGTCGACTGCACGCGCGAGGAAGCTGAAACCATCGAGGAAGACCTGCTCAGCGGCGACTACGAGATGCGTGTGGTGTTCAAGATTGTCAAGCTGGAAAACACCGGCCGCGACGAGGACATACCATTCGCGTTTGGGCTCCGGCTTTATGCCGGCCCCCTCGCCGTGCAGTTCGAGGAGCGGGAAATGCAGGACCCCCCGGAGTGAACCCAGTGCTGTAGCCGGGGCACCGAGCCGGCTTTGTTCTGCCATTGCTTGACCGGGCCTGAGGCGTGGCCCTTTGCTCACAGCCGCTTGGCCGCGGCGATCTGTTCCTCGTGCAGCAAGGCCCGCTGGAAATCCTTCAGATTGGAGATGGGACCGACGGCCTTGAAACGCCCGACCAGGCTGTCCGGGGTCTTGTTTACCGACCAGGATTTCCAGCGCACGCCCGTCTCGTTAGCCAGGCGCTCGATGACGTCAGTGATGTTGGCGGAGATGTCCATCTCGACCTCGAAACGGGCGACCGTGTGCCAATGTGCGATCCGCGCTTCCGCGAGCCCGAGCCCGAAGAGCACGCCGCTGGTGAGCACGGCACCGAGGATGCCGAGGGCGAACTCCCCCGCTCCGAAAGCCATGCCGACGCTGGCGTCGGCCCAGATCGTGGCGGCGGTGGTCAGGCCGACGACATATCTGCGGTGTTGGATGATGGCCCCCGCGCCTAGAAAGCCGACGCCGGTGACGATCTGGGCGGCGATGCGGCCCCGGTCCGCGAGGTCTCCGGCCTCCGCCACCTTGATCGACAAGACCGTGAACAGGGCGGCGCCGAGGCAGATCAAGATATTCGTCCGCAAACCGGCCGGTTTGGCGGCGAGCTCGCGTTCCAGCCCGATCAGGGCCCCCCCGCCGATCGCCGCCAGCAGTTTAATGACATCGATCCAGTCGAGTTCCATCACGGCACCGAAATAACAGGCACAGCACGCCGCCGAACGCATTGTAGGCGTCTATTCACGAATCCGCGACCAGCTCATGCCCCCCTGGGCGGTTGTTGCTATAATGCTTGGCTCTGGATGGTTAAGTCAGGAAGTGCGGGCCGTCGCCGGCACGTGAGGCATGGGAATGCGACGACCGCGGTGCAGGAGTTTTGAGCGTAGCAGGAGCGAACCCCATGGCCACTAAGGCGAGCGAGTTAAGGAGGGGGAAAGTAATCACTTATGAAAACGCCCTCTATTCGATCAGCGAGATTACCCGCGTGTCCAAGGGCAATTGGCGCAGCTATCTGCAATTGAAGCTCAAATCGCTCAAGGACGGGCGGATCCTCGACGCCCGCCTCGGCGTCGACGAGCGGGTCGAGATGGCCTTCGTGGATACCAAGCCGTACCAGTACCTCTACCGCGACGGCGACAGCTATATCATGATGGATCAGGAGACGTACGACCAATTCCCGGTCGACGCCGTCGCCATGGGCGAGGCCGACAAATACCTGCGCGGCAACGAACAGGTGCAAATCTCGTTCATCGATGGGAAAGTTGTGGCGGTCGAGTTGCCGAATGTGGTCGAGCTGAAGGTCGCCGACACATCGCCGGTGGTAAAGGGTGCCACGGCCACGAACCAATCCAAGGACGCCACCATGGAAACCGGCTATCGCGTCAAGGTCCCGCCCTTCATCGATATAGGCGAAGAATTGCGGATCGACACCCGCACGGGGGAGTACGTCGAACGGGCAAAGGGGTAGCTGCGTGGGAACGGGAGAACGTGGGAACGTGGGAACGTGTCACGTGGGAACGTGGGAACGTGGGAACGTGGGAACGTAGGGACGTGAGAATGTGTATACGGCTCGAAAATGTCCCGTTCCCACGTGTTCACGTTCCCACGTGCTCACGTTCCCACGTTCCCACGCTCATAGGTAGTGTTGATGAATTGGCTCCTGATCATTGGTGACACCGATATCCTTCGCGAGGCGACCAGCGCCTCGGCGGTGTTCTGGTACCGCGCGCGGCGGGGGGGGACGCGGCTGATTATCGCGGGCGCGCTGACCCTGCTGATGCTGCTGGGAGGGGTCGTGCTGGCACTGGGGCCGGAGGGAACGGGGATCGGCTGGCTGCGGCGTGAATGGCTGGCCATGATCTTTTCATTCACCCTGCTCGCTTGGATGGGATACCTGGCGTGGTCGATCATCAAATTCATGCCCTCACGGAACGACCGCATCGTGCTGGCCTTGCGGCGATTCGTAAAGGGCCGCATCAACCCGCTGGAGGAGAACCTGCGGGCGCTGACGGAGGACGAACTGCGAGCCAAGACCGCCGAGTTCAAGCAGCGGCTGGCGGGCGGAGAGTCGCTGGATGCGATCCGCCCGGAGGCCTACGCCTGCGTCCGGGAAGCCTCGCGGCGAGCACGCGAACACCGGCAGTTCGAGTGCCAACTCATCGGCGGCAAAGTGCTCGAAGACTGCAACGTCGCCGAGATGCGGACCGGCGAGGGGAAAACGATCGTCTGCTACATGGCCAACTACATGAAGGTGCTTCAGGGCCTGAAGGTCCACATGGTGACCGTCAACGACTACCTGGTGAAGCGCGACGCCGACTTCTGCCGGCCGATCTTCGACCTGCTGGGCGTCACGGTCGGGCACATATCATCCGCCATGGAGACCTACGGGCCGGAGGCGGACGCCCGGCGCCAGGGCTACGCCAGCGACATCACCTACGGGACCAACAGCGAGTTCGGCTTCGATTACCTGCGCGACAACATGAAACACCAGGTTCGCGACCAGATGCAGGGCCAACAGGACTACGTCGTCGTGGACGAAGTCGACTCGATCCTGATTGACGAGGCCCGTACGCCGCTGATTATCTCCGGCCCCGCGCACGACGACGTGGGCAACTACCGCGTGGCTGACAACGTCGCCCGCTCGCTGGTGACCAAGCAGGAGCAAGCCAATCGGGAAACGAAGTCGCGGCTGGCCGACATCGAGACCAACCCGCAGCGTTACGGCCTGGATCCGAGTGAAGCGAAGTACGGGGACGGGCTCAAGAAGTTCAAGACGGACCCGTTTTGGCTCTCGTCGGAGGAGGCGGAAGCGATCGGGCACAAGCAGTACTTCGTGGTGGAGGAGGACCGCAAGTCGGTTCACATGACGGAGCACGGGGCGAAAGCGGCCCAGAGTGAGCTGTCGATCGGGACGTTCTACGACAGCAAGAACATGAACTGGCCGCACTACATCGACAACGCCCTGCGAGCCCACAAGGTCTATCACAACGATAAGGAGTACGTCGTCCGCGAAGATCAGATCGTGATCGTGGACGAGTTCACCGGGCGTCTGATGGAAGGCCGCCAGTGGTCGGACGGGCTGCACCAGGCGGTGGAGGCCAAGGAACGCGTCACCATCAAGCAGGAAACCCAGACGCTGGCGACGATCACGCTGCAAAACCTCTTCAAGCTCTACCAGCAACTGGCCGGCATGACCGGCACGGCCCTGACCGAGGCCGACGAGTTCATGAAGATCTACAAGCTCGAAGTCGTCGCCATCCCGACCGACCAATCGATCCGCCGCGTGGATGCCAACGACAAGATCTATAAAACCGAGGCCAACAAGTTCGACGCGATCGTGGAGGAAATCCGCTCGTATAGCATGGAGGGCTACCCGGCGGACCCCTGGTCGCTGGCGGACCTGCTCCGGAAAGCCGACCGCACGCTGCGGACGGTGGGCGGCAACGGCGATGCGCCCGACGATGAGGCGAACGTGGAGGGGCAGCTCAAGGTTATCTCAGAGTCGCTGGCGGGTTTCAACGACGGCAACGGCGACGAGACCGCTCTCCAGGACGGGTACCGCCAACTGGTAGGCGAGTCCGCCGGGGGCCGGCCGGTGCTGGTCGGCACGGTCAGCGTCGAGTCCTCCGAGCGGCTCAGCCAACAGCTCACCCGGCGGTATGGGATTGAGCACGAGGTGCTCAACGCCAAGAATCACGCCCGGGAAGCAGAGATTATCAAGAAAGCCGGCCAGCAGCGGGAGATCACTCGCCAGAAAAAGAAAACGCTGGTCGGGAACGTCACCATCGCGACCAACATGGCCGGCCGCGGGACCGACATCGTCCTGGGGCCGGGCGTGGCGGCGATCGGCGGCCTGCACGTGGTCGGTACCGAGCGGCATGAAAGCCGGCGGATCGATAACCAGCTCCGTGGTCGCTGCGGCCGGCAAGGCGATCCCGGCAGCTCGCGCTTCTTCCTCTCGTTCGATGACGACCTGCTGCGGCTGTTCATGGGCGAGTGGGTCCTGAAGATGCTCAACATGCTCGGGCTCGAAGAGGGGATGGCGATCGAGAACAAGCGGGTCAACAAGGGTATCGAGCGGGCTCAGAGGAAGGTCGAGGAGCGCAACTTCGGCATCCGCAAGAATCTGCTCGAATACGACGAGGTCATGGACCACCAGCGGAAGACGTTCTACACCTTGCGGCAACGGGTAGTCGAAGGCCGCGGGATGAGCGAGCTGATCTGGGAGATGATCGACGAGACCGTCGCCGACGCGATCGACCGCTATTATGACAAAACCTATCCCGCCCAGTGCGTCATCGAATGGATCGGCCAGCACCTCGGCGTCCTCCTCGACGCGTCCAAGCTCGATACCGCCGATTTGGACGAACTGAAGCGCCAAGTGCGCGACCAGGCCTCGTACGAGGCTCGTCAGAACATCCAGCGCACCTTCGGCGAGTACGTCGACGCCGACCTGCCGCCGGAGGAGTGGGACATCCGCGGGCTGGCGAGCTGGGCGGCGCAGTACGGGCTCAGCCTGACGCAGAATCAGATCCGCAAAGCCAATCCGGATGAGTTGCTGGAGCAGATCATCGAGGCGGCGTTGGGGAAGATCGAGGAGCAGGACCTTTCGCCGCTGGAGCAGTACGTCGACCCGCTCTTCGCCAAGGCCCGGCTGGTGCGCTGGGCGCGCGAGAAGTTCGGCGTGGACGTGCCGCTGGACGACATCGCGTCCGCCAACCGCGAGGACGCGGAGCAGTCGATCGGGGAGCAGATGCGGGCCGCGTACCGGCAGCGCGAGATCGAGTACCCGGCCGGGGCGGTGATCGAATTCGCCCTCCAGCGCGGCGGCACGAACGTTAACGAGGTCTACAAGCGGATCGCGGGCTGGGTGAACCGCAAGCACGGGCTCGATTGGAGCTACGAGCACTTCAACGGCATGAACCCGGAGCAGATCTTCAAGGAGTTGCGGGCGCTCAACGAAGAGTACCTGACCGGCGACAAGCTCGATGACGAAATCGATCAGGCGTTGCAACGTCATAGCGGCGAAGACCTGCTGAACTGGGCCCGAGAGCGCTTCGGCGCGGTCATGGTGAGCAATCCGATCGATCCGGACGGCGACGCGCGCGAGCAATTGCAGCGCTGCGGGTACGAGATGCTGCGATACGAGCTGACGCAGCTCGAGCGTTACGTGCTGCTGATGACACTCGATGCGGTCTGGAAGGACCACATGTACTCGATGGACCTGCTACGGCATTCGATCGGCCTGCGGGGGTACGCCGAGCAGGACCCGAAAATCGCCTACAAGCGCGAGGGCACGCGGATGTTCAACGAGATGCTCGAAAACAACCGCGAGCGGGTCACCGACCTGATCTTCAAGGTCAAGATCGCCGGCTACGGCGGCGAGAGCTACGGCGGCGAGGACACGGGCGTACCTGCTACAATCGTTGCGGGGAGAGCCGGGGGCGAAGCGTACGCCGGCGCGACCACGAGTAAGGCCGATGCTACCGGAGCGGGTTTCTCAGCGGCAACCGAGGACCAGGAAGCGGCGATGCGCCAACAAGGCGCCGCACCCCAGACCATCCGCCGCCAAATGCCGAAGGTCGGCCGCAACGCCCCCTGTCCGTGCGGATCGGGGAAGAAGTACAAGCAATGTTGCGGAAAGACGCGGTAGTGCAGTGATTCATAATTGTCGCGTCATGATTCAAGGTGGTGCGGGCCTCTGTGCCCGCCACGGACGGGCAGGGACGCCCGCCCCACGGGTTGCTCTGGGAGGGCAAGGCTCCTGCCGAGCCATGTTGGGAGGGCAAGGCTCCTGCCG
>JAGMDK010000560.1 GCA_023128695.1 Phycisphaerae bacterium | reverse complement strand
GCACCGGCTTCCAGCCGGTGATTCGCCCGGTACGGGGCCCGGCCGCTACTTTTTATTCAAGCACCCGGCTCGGCACGTCCCGACAGTGTAGCAGAAATTGAGGCGAGGGCCAAAGGAGGGAGGGACCGCGGCACGAGCTGCGAGAGGCATGACAAACGTGTGCGCCGTGCAAATGACTGTTCGCCCTGTGGACAAAGACGTTGATCGTGCGCATATTGATAGATTATTGGTGGTGATGGTTGGCGGTCTGTTTGTTTTCAGGTTATATTACGCCTGTCTGAGAAAGTCCTTTGCATCGAAGGGAGTCGTGAATTGGCACAGATCAGACTAGCCCTCGTCGGCGTCGGCAACTGTGCAAGTTCGCTGCTACAGGGCATCGAGTACTATAAATCTGCCGTCTCGGCCGAGACGGCGGGGCTCGTACATCCGGAAATCGGGGGTTACCGCATCAGCGACATCCGCGTCGTGGCCGCGTTCGACGTCGATCGCCGCAAGGTCGGCCGGCCCGTCGCAGAGGCGGTCTTCGCGCCGCCCAACTGCACGGCGGTCTTTCAGACCGAGCTGCCGAGCGACGGCGTGACGGTCCGGATGAGCCCGGTGCTGGACGGCGTAGCCCAGCACATGCGGGACTACCCGGACGACAAGGCCTTCCGCGTGGCCGATGAGAAACCGTGTGACGTGGTGGAGGTACTGCGCGAGTCGGGGGCGGAGGTGCTCGTGTGCTACCTGCCGGTCGGCTCGGAGGATGCGGTCCGACACTATGCGCAGGCGTGTCTGGACACCGGGGTGGCGATGGTGAACTGCGTGCCGGTGTTCATCGCCTCGCATCCGGAATGGAGTGCCGCGTTCGCCAAGAAAAACCTGCCGGTCGTCGGCGACGACATCAAGAGCCAGCTCGGCGCGACCATCGTGCACCGCATGTTGGCGCGGCTGATGGGTGACCGCGGCGTGCGGCTCGACCGAACCTACCAGCTCAACACCGGCGGCAACACCGACTTCCTGAACATGCTCGAACAGACGCGGCTGCGCTCGAAACGCATCTCGAAAACCGAATCGGTGCAGTCGCAGCTCGACGTGCCGCTCGAGGACGGCAACATCCACATCGGCCCCTCCGACTTCGTCCCCTGGCAGAAGGACAACAAGGTCTGCTTCATGCGGCTGGAATATCGTGGCTTCGGCGACGTGCCGATGAACATCGAATTGCGGCTCAGCGTCGAGGATTCGCCGAACAGTGCCGGCATGGCGATCGACGGGATTCGTTGTGCCAAGCTGGCGCTCGAGCGCGGCCTCGGCGGCCCGCTCAAGGAGATTTCCGCCTTCACGATGAAGCACCCGCCGGAGCAGCTCCGCGACACCGACGCCCGCGAGCAACTGGAGCGCTGGATCGCAGGGGGGTAGTGCTCTCTCAACGCCAAGCGTGCGGGTTGGTCTGGGAGGGCGAGGCTCATCCTAGCTACTGGCGGTTTACTGGCGGTTCGGAGAGACGGATTGAACCGCGGCGCAAAAGATAGGGAAAAAAATGCCGGAAATGAAAATGATGCAAGTCTTGCTTTAGGAGATAGTTAACGGAAAAAAGCGTGAGAACAAAGGATTCCGCAATTGCGAAAATGACCGGACTAAAAACCGCGTTTCTGGGCTGTGAGGGGCGATTTTGTCACACGATGTCCCGGGACATTTTGGGGCGACATTGATAGCCGGACGATCTATAAGCGATTCGTGACGATGCGGCGGCGAGGCTCGCAGTTGGAAATCCGTGCGCGCGCACGGACCGGAGTGTGTCGCGGCCGGCGACTCCGCCATGTCGCTGGAGAGCTCGGTTGTTCGTGGTGGACAGCGAACGCACCTCGAACCGCGTTCGGAAGTCGATCGACGGGAGCTCGATGGGCCGGGGGGTGAGATGAAGTGTGCACTTTTGTGTCATGATTTTTGCACGGCGGTGGCGTGGTCGTGCATCGTGGGCTGGCTCCGTAGGCAATTGCGACGATGTGTGCCTGTTCCGCTGGCGGTGACGTGTTCCGGAACGGGGGTGTAATGTACCTCACTGCCTGGGCAGCCCGTGGTTGGACTCTTCCAAGGCGTGCCATACGGCGTCGGCGTGCATTTGTATACGCGATAACTCGTCGTCCCAGTTGTTTCCAAGTAGATGCTGAGCGACAGCCGGCTGTTCGCGGACACGTTCGATAAACCGTGCGAGCTTCACGCGGTGACAGTGTGTGTACACCCGATCAATTCTGCCCGTTCGTGACTTGTGAGTTGTAGAGCATCCGCGATTCGGCCAACCGTTGCAGATTTGGGCCGTGCGTCATCGCGCTCAAGAATACTGATATAGTTGTCGCTTAGCCCGGCGAGCCTGGAGAGGGCGGCGGCGAAGAAAGCTTCCCAATGGTGGTACGCCGGGCTACCCGATGATGTACACGGAGTTGAATCACAGAGACACCGCAGGACGCCGGCTGTGTGGCCCGTGTGACTCCGGTGAAGCGCAACAAGAAACCAGTGCGGGGCAAGATGACCGTGATGACCTGATCATTATCAACCGGGCAAGTACCCGACCAAGTGCGCCGGGAAACTCCCGGACGTGGCCGATGACGACATCCTGACCAAGGGCGAGAAGCCTCAGCGAGTGCTGTGCGGCTATCCCGCCGAGGTGTCCCAGGGTATTGCTCATCTGGACGATGAGCTGTCCGTGCACATGAAGACAGCAGCAGCGTAATCGACAGTTGCTCGTGTGCC
>JAGMDK010000056.1 GCA_023128695.1 Phycisphaerae bacterium | reverse complement strand
TCGGTCTACGGAACCGAAGGTTACAGGTTCGAATCCTGTGCGGCGCGTTCGCGGCGAAAACACCCCTGCACATTGAAGGATTAGAGATGGGACGAGAATTCCTTGAAGGGAACGAGGCGATTGCTCGGGGTGCCATGAAGGCGAAATGTGATTTCTTCGCCGGCTACCCGATCACCCCTGCTTCCTCCATTCTGCACTACATGTTGGAACTGGTGCCCCAGATCGGCGGGACGGCCATCCAGGCCGAGGATGAGATCGCCTCGATGGGTTTTTGCATCGCCGCCGCCATGGCCGGCCGCAAAGTGCTGACCGCCACCAGTGGGCCGGGGCTCAGCCTTTACAGCGAGAACGTCGGCCTGGCCACCATGGGGGAGACGCCGCTGGTCATCATCAACATCCAACGGCAGGGACCGGCGACCGGGTCGGCCACCAAGGGGGCCGAGGGGGACATTCAGTTTACTCGCTGGATTACTTCCGGCGGGCTGCCGATCATCGCCTTGAGTCCGGCCACGATCGGCGAAGCGTATGAATTAACGTACCGCGCCTTCAACCTGGCCGAACAGTACCGCACGCCGGTTTTCGTGCTGGCCAACAAGGAAATCGGCGTTACGCGTGAGTCGGTGGATTTGGACGCCATCGAGCTGCCGCCGCTGGTGGAGCGGAAGCGGGTGAATTCGGACGAGCAGGAGTATCTACCGCACAAGTTCGAGCAGTTGACCGACGTGCCGCCGATGTCGGACTTTGGCGGGGACCATATCGCGCGCTACACGACCTCCACGCACGACCAGACCGCCTATCTGACCACCAAGCCCGCCGTCATCCAGGAGATGATCGACCACTACACGGCCAAGATCGATGAGGCCGCCGACGACATGGCCCTGGTGAAGGAGGACTTTCAGGCGGGGGCGGAAACCCTGATCGTCAGCTACGGGATCATTTCGAGATCGGCGGCGGTGGCCGTCAAGGAAGCCCGGGCGCGGGGGACCAAGGTCTCCTCGCTGGTGCTGCAAACACTCTGGCCGGTGCCGAAAAAGGCGATTACGACGGCCCTGAACGGGATCAAGAAGGTGATCGTGCCGGAGATGAACATGGGCCAATATGGTCTCGAGATCGAGCGGCTGACACCATCAGGGACAGAATTCGTGGGGGTTCACAAAATGAATACCACCCTGGTTTCCCCGGGGATGATAATGGAGAAAGGCGGTTTGCTGTGAGCGATCCCGAATACACCACGTATATGACCGACAAGCTCGGACCGCTGCCTTTCTGTCCCGGCTGTGGCCACCATGTGCTTATCAATGCCCTGGACAAAGCCATGGTCAAGCTCCAGCTCGATCCGAAAAACGTCGTTTTCGTGACCGACATCGGCTGTATCGGGCTGTCGGACCGGTATTTCACCACCAACGCCTTCCACGGGCTGCACGGCCGCTCAATCACCTATGCTTGCGGCCTTAAACTCGCCCGCCCGGAATTGACGGTGATCGCCTTGAAAGGCGACGGCGGCTGCGGGATCGGCGGCACGCATCTGCTGAACGTGGCCCGGCGCAACATCGGCATCACGCTGATCGTGGCCAACAACTTCAACTACGGCATGACCGGCGGGCAGCATTCGGTGACCACTCCAATGGACGGCTTGACGTCCACCACGCCCTGGGGCAACGTGGAAGGTCCCATGGATCTGTGCGGGACCGCCATCGCCGCTGGGGCCGCCTGGGCGGCCCGCTCCACGGTTTTTGAGAAGGGCCTCGCGGACCTCCTTGCCCAGGCGCTCCAACAGCCCGGCTTCGCGATGCTGGACGTCTGGGAGCCGTGCACGGCCTATTACTCGCCGCGCAACAAGATCAAGAAGAAGGAGTTATATGAGTTGCTCGATCGTTATGGCTTCGAGGTCGGTCTATTGGTCGACAAGCCGCGGTCGGAGTACAGCGAGCACTACCGTGAGGCGTATGAGGCCGGCAAGAGCGTCATCAAACGCAAGCCCCCGATCGAGAAGCAGTTCGAGAACTCCGTCGAGAGGCAGACCGGCATCGTGATCGCGGGCAGCGCGGGGCAGAAGATCAAATCGACCGCGACGCTGTTCGCCCAGGCATCCATGTTCAGCGGGCTCGATGCCACGCAGAAGGACGACTACCCTATCACCGTGATGACCGGCCACTCGCTGGCCGAGATTATTGTCAGTCGGGAGCAGATCGATTACACGGCCATCGATTCGCCGGACTACTTTCTGGTGGTTTCCGAAGACGGCCTGAAACGGGCGCGGGCTCGGATCGAACAACTCCCGGAGACATGCACGCTGTATGCGGAAGAGTCGCTGGAATTGCCCGAGACCAAGGCCCAGGTCGTCAAGCTGCCCCTGAACGAGACCGCCAAGAAGATCAGCAAGCTTTCGGTGGCGGTCGTCGGGCTGGCCACCCTGTTGGTGGACACCGGGCTGTTCCCGACGGAAGCATTCGCGACCGCGATTTCGAAGTTTCAGAAAGCCAAAATCGCGGAAATAAATCTGAAGGCCCTCGAGGCGGGGGCCGCATTATCGAGCGCATAGGTAGCGGCCGGCGGCGGAATGTGTGCCACTGCTCTTGAGCAGTGCCAGGCTTTACCGAATGCACCGAAATCGCTAAGTAACACTGCTCAAGAGCAGTGGCACGCCAGCTTGGGCTAGCAGTCTGTCGGACTTAG
>JAGMDK010000559.1 GCA_023128695.1 Phycisphaerae bacterium | reverse complement strand
CATCAAGCGATGCGTGACGGAGCACCAGGCCAGAAACAATGAGACAGCTTCCTAAATGGCTGTTGCCGATCGTCGTGAGCGGCATCTTTGCGCTTGTGGCTGCTGGGCAAACGACACAACCTGCCACCGCCCCGGCCGGGGGCTGGGAATTGTCCCCGGAAGTGCGGGCGGCGTTGGAGAAAACCGAGGACTGCGTCTTCAACGTGGACCAACCCGGCTTCTACGCCGTGCTCGAAGCCGTCAAACGCAGCCCACGTTCGCCCGGCTTCTCACAGACGCCGATCCTGGTCGACGATTGGCGTGATCTGCTCGAACGGCCCGCTGATTTCCGCGGCCGCGTCGTCACGATCGAGGGCATCGTCGGGCGGAACAAATCGCCGTACAAACTGCTCCAGCGCCCCGAACTCGGCTGGTTTTGGCAACTCGAACTCCGGCGTGATGACCAGCCGCTGGCCTGCTCGGTTGTTCTCACGGAGGACGCCGCTGATATTCCGCTCAACGCGTCGGTCAAGGTATCCGGCTATTTCGTCATGATCCGCCAGTACTATGGCCCCTCCAATCGCGTGCAGCAGGCGGCGTTGGTGGTGGCGCCCGGCCCGACCTTGATCAGCCGCGCGGCCCCCCGCTCGGCCGGGACCGGCGGTGGGCTGGACTGGCGCTGGATGGCCGGAGCGGTGGTGTTGGGGGTAGTGATTACCTTGTTGCTGTTGTGGCGGTCGGCCGGCAGGGGGCGCCGCGATCTCCAGACCTTGCGGGCCTCACATACTGCCCCCCTGCATCTCGCCGATGATCTGGAGACGTGGGCGGCCGATGAGCAGGCAGATCTAGAGACTAGAGACTAGAGACTAGAAACTAGAGACTAGAAACTGGAAACTAGACCTTGTCACCTTGTCACCTTGTCACCTTCCCACGTTCCCACGGCCGGTACGGGGCCCGGCCGCTACATTTTCCTCTCGCCGCCGACTTGTGCGACGGACTTCGACTGGTCGTCGAACGCTCGTCTTTCGGCTGAATGCTGATTGCTGACCGCTGAATGCTTACTACACGTTGAACTTGACCGTGAGCACGTCGCCGTCCTGCACGATGTAGCTCTTGGGCTCGAGCCGCACAGTGCCGGCCGCCTTGGCTGCGCGCATGTCCCCGGCGGCGTATAGGTCATCGAAAGCGACGGTCTCAGCCTTGATAAACCCGCGAGCCATGTCGGTGTGGACCTTGCCGGCCGCTTCCACCGCCGTCGTGCCCTTGGGCAACGGCCAGGCGCGGACCTCTTCCGAGCCGACGGTCATCATGGAGATCATGCCGAGCGCATCGAAGCAGACGTGCACGATGCGGTCGCGGGCCAGGGCCTGCACCCCGTAGTCGGCCATGAACGCCGGACGCTCTTCGGGCTCCACCTCCATCAGGTCCGCTTCGAGGTTGGCACAGACCACGAGGGTGTCCGCGGCGTTTGGATCGCGGAAGGGAGGCTCCTGTCCAATCTGCTCTTCGCCGATGTTGATAATCAACACGACCGGTTTCTGGGTCAGGAAGCCGAAGCTGCGGAGCATTTTTTCCTCGTCCCCCGGCCGCACCACTTCCCGCAAGGGTTTCTCGTGCTCGAGCGCCTCCTGGCAGCGTTTGAGCAGCTCCAGCTCGTGTTTCTGCTGGTCCCGGTCCTGGGAGGGCTTGGCGACCGCATTTTCGAGCTTTTCGACGCGAGCGGCGCAAATCGTCAGGTCCGCCAGCAGCATTTCGTCGCGTAGCTCCATCAGGTCACGCTCGGGGTTCACGCTGCCCTCGCGCATCGGAACCGATCCCGATTCAAAGGCGCGCACAATCAGCAGCAATCCGTCCGCTTGATGGAGCGTGGGCAGATGCTTATCCAGACCCGCTTTTTCGACATCCCCCTCGGCACTGCCGGGCAGGTCGACGAAATCGATCGCCGCCTCTGTCCGCCGCTTGGGTTTGTACAGCTTTTCCAGCCACTCCAGCCGTGCTTCGGGAATCCGGACGGTGGCCAGATTCTCCTCGGCGGGCTTCAGATGATCCGCCTGAACGCCCGATATTGCCCTGAACAGAGCGGTTTTGCCCGAGTATGGGAAGCCGACGATCACGACGCGCATGGTTCTCTCCGGGACTTGCGAGGGCCGTGCTCGGCAAGCGACGTGCTAGCCTTCCGCGCGGGCCCCCGGCGGCTTGTGACTCCAAACGTTCGATGTTATCATAACCGGACGTGCGAGGGGCGCGTAGACGTGGATACGCCGCTCGGAGATTCACGAGGAAAATGCTCTTGGTACGCCTAAGTCTTGGCCTGACACTCGTGCTCGGCGCGGCGCTGCTCGGCGGATGCCCGCCCGAACAGTTCAACCACGCCCTGACGGCCACGTTGGACGACATCAACCTGGTCCTGGAAGACGTGAGTTTGGCAGTGAACGAAAAACGGATTCAGCTCGGCGCGCTGGGCCTGTCGCCTTCGACGATCAACGGCTTGCTGAAGGACGATCTCTTCGGAAACCAGTTCGGCGGCGACCCGCGCTCAGCCTACAGCAAGGTCGCCGATTCACGCTTCACCGAGTTGACACCCGATGAAGTCCAGATCTACGCCGGCGACGCGTCCAACGTCGACACGGCGGACGATTTGAATATCAACTTGAACGACACTCAGGCCCAAGCTATCGTCACGTTTTTCAATGATTTCAACATAACCTCGGCGGACGCGCTCCAAGCGTACCTGGACACCCCCGCCAATACAGTCCCGAGCACGATTCCCGAGGGAGTCTTACAGGCTTTGTTCGTTGACTTTGACCCCGCGCTAGTACTACCAAGGTTACCGTAAGGAGGTACCAATCGTGAACGCAAGAAAACTAGTAGTTGTATGTATGTTTGGTGCGCTCGGGCTGATGCTGCTCAGCGGATGCCTCTTCCAGGAGGAGCGGACCAACAACCAGGGCGGCAGCAACATCATCCAGGCCAGCAGCAAATTCGCCAACGATCAGTTGGGTCAGCTCAACCCGGATGATATTCAAGTCCTGGCCGACCTCGCGACCTCTGCCGCCGGGCTCGACCTGCCGCAGGTTACCGACGATCAGGCCGCGGCCTTGATCCAGTTCCTCGCCGACAACGACATCGCGACCCAGGCGGACGTGCAGGGAAAGCTACAACAAGCGGAAGAAGACCCCAGCTCGATCGTGATCTCAGATGAAGTCATGGCCGTCTTTGAAGCCCTGGCCGGTAATGCCGCGGCCTTTGAAGGCTTGGGTTAACCTCCGGGTCGCGTTGTGTGTGCCACTGCTCTTGAGCAGTGTCTTCTTGGGCCGACATTGGCCCTGGCACTGTTCAAGAGCAGTGCAACTATGAAGCGAGCCTCCTGCGGGGTATGAACCCTGCTGGACCTTTTGAAAGGAGGCTCGAATGTACACGATCGGCTTTCGACCCTGGCCCGCCGCGTGGGGGTGAACCACCCTCATCAATGAGGAAGACAACCGCTTCGGCTTACTCCGGCGTCACGCCGTAGTCTCGAACTTCAACGATGACGTTCGGCTTCCATTAATACCTCTCCGACACCCCAAAATCCCTTGTACTTTGCGGGGGGGGTGTATAATGGCGATTCAGGTACACATGAGAGGGGCTCTGACTGTCGGGGCTCCGTGACGATCTGTGTGGCCTGGTCTGATGCCGTCAGACCGTCAAGGGCCACGTGGCGGGTCTACCCGCCGCCTGTTCTGGGAACTGCTTTCAAAGGAGGACACGAGATGTGCGTGCGACGACTGATGGGTTTGTGGACCATGTCGATCGGTCTGGTTCTGTGTGGGACCGTAGCGCCGGTGTGGGCGGCCGACGGCGGCCGCGCTGTTTGTAGAGGTGACTCGAACTGTGACAACGTGGTTTCCTGGCGCGATATCGACTTCTTCGTGGCCGCGATGAACAACAACGAGTGGCTGTGGCAGCAGCAATTCCTGCCCGGCGAGCCAACCTGCTCATTCAGCAACAACGATGTGAACGAAGATGGCACGGTTGACTGGCGAGACATCGATCCGCTGGTCGCGCTGATGAACACGAGCTGCCCCGAGCTTCCTAACATGGTACTGGTCCCCGCCGGCGAGTTCGAGATGGGCGACCCGTGGAGTGAGGGCGACACCGACGAGCTACCAGTCCACACGGTCTACCTTAGCACCTACTACATCGACGCGCACGAGGTGACCAACCAGCAGTACGCCGACGGGTTGAACTGGGCCTGGGCGCAGGGCGGACTGATCACGGTGACCAGCGGCGTGGTCTACCAAGCCGGCAGCGGGACCAGCTACCTGTACTGCGAAACGACGACCAGCTCGTCGTACAGCCGGATCACGTGGGACGGCAGCACGTTCGACGTGGTTGCAGGGAAGGAGGAGCACCCGATGGTGGAAGTGAGCTGGTGCGGCGCGGTGGCGTTCTGCAACTGGCGCAGCGCTATGGAGGGCCGCACCCCCTGCTATGATCTTGAGACCTGGACGTGCAACTTCGAGGTGGACGGGTATCGCTTGCCCACGGAAGCGGAATGGGAGAAAGCGGCCGGCTGGGACCCGGCGCTGCGACGGCACTTCCGCTTCGGCGAGCACACCGACGGCTGTGGGTACAACTGCCTCGATGGCCAACGGGCGAACTACGGGAGCAGCGGCGATCCGTTTGAGACAGGCGATTACCCGTGGACAACACCGGTCGGCTTCTACAACGGGGAGCTGCACCACAAGGTGGACTTCGGCTGGCCCGGAAGCCAGACGAGCTATCAGACGCAGGACGCCCAGAGCTACTACGGCTGCTACGACATGAGCGGCAACGTGTGGGAGTGGTGCAACGACTGGTACCTCTCGTCGTACTACAACTCTAGCCCGTACGACAACCCGCAGGGCCCGGCTAGTGGCTCGTACCGTGTTCTGCGCGGCGGCAGTCGGCTCTCCACTCCGCTCGGCTGCCGCTCGGCGCGTCGCTCCTACTACTCGCCCGGCCACCACAACGACCGCGGCGGGTTCCGTTGCGCGGTGGGGACTCCGTAATGCTCTGCACTTTTGACCTTTTACCCTTTGTTCCGGTGAGAGAATGAATCCACAGATTACGCAGATTTC
>JAGMDK010000558.1 GCA_023128695.1 Phycisphaerae bacterium | reverse complement strand
ACTTTCCTGACGCCCACCCGCTTCGCATGCTCCGCCCGGGTAGGACTAGCCGCCGGGGTCTTACCTGGTTAACATGACACCGCCGAGAGGAATGGTAGCAGTCCGGTGCTTACTTCCTCACAGCATCGTGTGAGCGGCGCGCGGCCCAGGTCTCGCACGGTATTCCAAGCTTACATGCCGCGCCGGAGAACGGAGGCCAGGAAGGCGTGCGTTTGATTGTTCTTCAGAGCGAGGCCATGATTGCGGACGTGGTCTGCGGCACCGAGGCGATCTACGTCGGCTCGGGCGAGGGGTGTCGCGTTCAGCTCACGGATGCGCGTATCGCCGCTCGACAGATTGTCGTCTATCCCGAGCGCAAGGGCTCCTGGATGCTTGATCAACTGGAGTCCGCTTGTGAAGTGAGCGTGAACGGGACCCATATCTCCGATAAGGCCGAACTCAAGACCGGCGACCAAATCCAGATCCTGGACTACACGATTCGGGTCTATCCGGACTATGAAGAGCAACCCACCGCACAAACCGCGGTGGGAACCTCACGCGCCCAACTGGAGCGGTTCGCCCAAGCCCGCCTCCCCGTCGGCGCCACACTCAAGAAGGCCGACGAGCAGGTAACGCTTCACCCGGAACAACTGGCGGCCATCGGCCGGGCCTGTGTGAGCGTCTCGGGCTGGGCCACTGTCGAAGAGTTTATGGACAGCGCCCTCCAGACTCTGCTCGTGACCTTCGCGGCCCAGCGGGCCTGGATGGGCGTACGCCGCGTCAGCTACGGCTCGCTGGAGTATGTGGAAGGTCGCCTGATCACCGGCCAATCCACTGATATGCCGGAGATCGGCAGCGACCTCAAGCCGCGCGTCCTCGACCGGGCCCAGTTCATTCTAGTGCCCCTGCTCAAAGCCGGGGAACGCGTTTCCATCTTGTCCGGCCCGCTGGTGGGCCCCGATGGAACGCTCGGAATGGTCTATATCGACAGCGGCGAAACCGGCCGGCGTTTCGACCTGCGGGACATGGATTTCTTCGCTCTGTTACTGAATATCTTCGCCTATCAGCTCGACGCCATTTTCAAGACCCTGGCGCGAAGCCGGGCGGCGATGATCGAAGGCCAGGTTGGCGTCGCCCACGAAGCTCAGGCGCGGCTCACTCCGCGCATGCTGCCCCAGTCCGAGCAGCTCCAGTTCGGGGCCTTTCGCGAGCCGGGCCGTGAGCGCTCCGGCGATATCTACGATGTCGTGCGGATCGCGAATAATCTGGTCTCTCTCATGGTCGCCCAAACACCGGCCACCGGCGCCATGCCGGCCCTGCTCATGACCCAGGCCCAAACGTCGTTTCGCTCGGCCGCCATGCATCAGGACGCCCCCAACGTCTTCTTGCGCTGGCTCAACTGGCTGCTCTACGACGGGCAAAAGGACCACCCGCTGCATTGCTTCACAGGTCTCATCGACCCAGCCAGTGGGCAGGTGCGCTACGCCTTGGCCGGACACGTTGGAGCCTTCATTGTCAGTGCCCGTGGCGAAGAGCGACCCCTGGCCCCTCCCGAACCGACGGAGCCTCTGGGATTTGTCAAGAACTCGGTCTATCCGGCCCTGTCAGCGCAGCTTGAGCCGGGTGAAACGCTGGTCGTCTTCACCCCCGGCGTCACTACCGCCAAGAATCGCCGCGAGGAAACTTTCGGCGAGGAGCGTTTCGTCAATATCTTGTGTGATGGCTTCGGCCAACTGGCCAGCGCCACGCTCAAGGAGATGCTCACGGACCTGCGTACCTTCACCGAAGGTGGCTCGCAGCCGGACGACATCACCGTTCTGCTAGCCCATCGCGTGTGATTATCGGGCGATGGAACTCGCTCCGGAATCAATGCGAATGATGCCAGCAGCCAAGCAAGGCAGGCGAACCACATTGCCCGGTAGACCGATAAACTTGCCAACCTTCCAGAGCGTACGGTAGGTTTTTGTCTTATCTTTGCAAACCGCCGGTTCATAGGTTAACATATCTTATTGGAGCAAGGCGTGCCAGTCGTCATCGACGGGAACAACCTGCTCTACGCCGCGCGAGACGTAGAGGATCCGGCTTTACTTATCGGTCGGTCGATGCTCTGCGACACGCTCGGCAAGTGGGCACGGCGGTACAACGAAGAAGTCCATGTCGTATTCGATGGACCTTCGCCGTCGGCCCCGTTGGCCGCCCAGATCGGTCATCCTGATATTCAAGTCACGTACAGCGGCGCCGGGATCAGTGCCGACGCCATTGTTATCGATATTCTTGAAACGCACTCGGCGGCTCGACGGATGGTGGTCGTATCCACGGATCACGACATTATCCGGGTCGCGAAACGCCGACGCGCCAAGTCAGTCCGTTCGGAGGAATTCTGGGCGGCGCTAAAAAAAGATCTCGCGCGCCCACTCCCAAAACGGCCTGAGCCGGAGGAAAAAGAAGCCGGGTTGAGTTCGGAGGCCACCCAGCGGTGGCTTGAGGAGTTTGGGCTCAACGAGCTACCCGAAAAGCAGCCCAACGGCTTCGAGGGCGTGGACCAATTACCTCGCCCGCGTGATGTTTAAGGAGACGGCTCCATGGCGCCTACTGAGATTACCATCCAACCCGAATCTGTTACCGCTTCCGCCGATGTAAATTGCATTATCGAACGCCGCTTCGAGGCCCGCGAGCTAATCACGTGCGATCTATGGATGATCGATCACCATGGGTCCACCGTCTTGCGCTGCCGTTGCCTCGAGACGTCTTCCAACGGCATGCGCCTGCGGGTGCCGCTTGGTTACGGCGTGGCCGAGGGCCAGCGCTACGAACTGCGCTCGCATCTGCCCGGCTCACGCTCTTCCGCCTCGCTGGGTCTGATCGGCAGCCGCTGGGCGACCGTCGTGCGTACCCAGCTTCGCATCGAAGGCGGCAAAGACCATCTCGATGTCGGCGTCGTGCTTGACACGTCCGAAGCCCCGCTGACCCGCGTGACGAGCTAGCCGTCCGCTGAAAAAGGGGACCGGCACCTCGTGGACCCTAGCATTTTCCCGGCGTTTTTCTCCTGAACACTCCGTTTGTCACTGCTTGGCGATGACGGTACCGTACTTCCGTTGCGCGCGTACTGGATCATTGAAAATGAGTAAGCATTTAGCGGTCAGCAATCAGCGATCAGCC
>JAGMDK010000557.1 GCA_023128695.1 Phycisphaerae bacterium | reverse complement strand
GGCCCTCCGTGAGGCCCCCCGCCGGGCGGCGGAGCTACGCCTTGGGGCCCCGGCGACGGCAGGGGGAGGTCGCCGGCCTCCTCCTCCTCATGCTTTTTCCGCAAGGCCTCTTCCTCCATGCGCTCGGCTTCTTCCTGGATTTCCCGCTCGGTGGGCAGTCCGCCGGCTTGCAGAATACGGGGCAGCTCGTAGATCTTGTCCTGATACTCCTCTCGAAAACGAAAACCGAGGTCGGAGGGCCAGGGACCGGGAGGAGGCGGAAACACCCCTGTCAAGAGCGGCTCGCGCTCGTTGATTCTCTCGGCGGCCTTCAAGGTCGCCTGGTATTTCTCGTCGAACTCGTTGCCGCGGGCTTTTACGGCTTCAATGACCTGCTGGTTCGTCGGGTCTTTGCTCAACGACTCTATGGCCCGGGCTTCCTGCACGTGCTTGTTCATGGCATCGACGACGCTGGTGCGCGTCATGCCGTACACCGTGGCCGCGATCGCCACCAGGGCCACCAGGCCGCTCGCCAGCGTGATCCAATGATTCTTGACGAATTGCATGATCAGTCTCCTGCAAAACCGAATTTACACCGCCGGCGTTACGGCTGCTCGTCGGCCTCGGCCGGGGCGGGCGGCTCACCGAGATACACCTTGAACGCGAAATCCACCGTCCAATCAAACTTCTCGTCTTCGCCGGTCACCGGATCCCGGAACTCGGTCGTCTTCGAATCCCCGGCCCCTCCGGGACGGCGTGGGGAGTACGACCCCGCGCCCTGATGAACAGGCCTGATCAGCGCCTCGCCGATGGCCCGCTTGCCGCGGTCCTTGGGATCATCGTCGGGGATGTAGAACCCCAGGCCCGGTCGGCGACTCTGCTCGCGGAGATTGCGAAAGTACTCGTTCTCCAGCCACCCGCTCGCTTGCGAACGCATCGTGCCGTAAAGCAAGCGGCCCTCAATACGGACAATGAATCCGGCCGTCTTGCCGGCCGCCTTTCGGCCGCCGCGCTCCCCACCCCGAGGCTTTGGCGGGGGCGGGCCGCCGGGCCTGCCTCGACGCATAATCGGCTGGGCACCTGGGGGAGGCCCGCCCATGAGATCGTCGGCTTCGGACGTGCTGCCGCTGGCGCCCGCGCCGGGAGTCAACTGCACTGAATCCACGTTGCTCAGGTATTCAATCGAGAACGACTCAACGATCAGTTGCCCGCGCTCCGTGCGTTTGAACCGCTCCGGATTGCCCGCGATCTTCTCCCGCAGCTCCGTGCCCGAATCGAGATTCGCCAATTCGGACGGGTTGATCGGCGGCATGGAGTCATGCACCAACGTCAGCAGATGGGGGAGCACGGTTTTCCGATCTTGTAAGTTTAGCAGAGCAGCGATGTTCGCTTCGCGCCCCTTCGTGTCCTTGGAGGCTTCCATGAAATCAGCCTGATCGCGCTGGGCGGCGGCGATAATCCTCTGCGTCCGGGCTCTGGCTGCTTTGGCGCTCTCGCTCTCGAGCGCTTGGCCAGCGAGCCCGTTGGCAACCCACGGCACAGCCGCCGCCAGCAGCAAGGATGCCGCCGTCGCAACGAAGTACGGGCGTTTCTTTCGCCAGACCGCGATACGGGCCATTTCGGGCGGCAACAGGGTCGCGTGGATCCGCGCCAGTCCCAGCCCTTGCAACGCGAGCCCATAGGCCGCGCCGAAACTCAAGATGTTTTCAGTGAACTGCGGGGCGTTGATCGTCGCGGAGGGTACGATCTGGCGGAGTTTCTCCAACTTGATGACGCCGCCGGCAACCGTCAGGTTGTTCTCCAGATACTTCTGCAAACCCGGGAGGCGGAAGGCGTTACCCAACGCCACTACCTTGCGCAACTCAATCTCCCGGCGCGTGGAACTATAAAACCCGAGCGAACGCTGAATCTCGGCGACCAGGTCGGCGAACACCGGCCGCATGGCCTGGAAGATCTGACGGGCGTATTTGCTGTCGGCCGCCGAGCGCTTGAGGTTCTCGGCCTTGGCGAACGAGAGCTTGAAGGCCCGCACGAGGGCCTCGGTAAAGCTGTTGCCGCCGAGGGGGATGTTGCGGGTCCAGGCCGAGTTGGGCTCGACGATGATCAGGTCGGTGTTCTGGGCCCCGACGTCAACTATCACGGTGGCCCCGCCCGCGCCGGCTGGTTCGAGGTCGAAGCTACAGAAGTTGTATAGCGCGGCGGGGATCGCCTGGACACCGAGGGGGGCTATGCCGGCCGCCCCGAAGTATCCCAAGTGCTTTCGTATCAAATCTTTACGGATCGCGAAGATGCCGACCTCGATGTCGGGTGACTCTTCGTTGGTGAAGACCTGATAGTCCCATACCACGTCGTCCATGTCGAACGGGATCTGCTGGCCGGCCTCATACCGCACCAGCTCGGGGATTTTCTTGGCATCCTTCTTTATATCGATCGGGGGCATCTTGCAGAACCGGGCGAAGGTCTGCTGGCCGGGCACGCCCACCACGAACTTGTCGCCCTGCCAGTCATTGCGCGAAGCGAATTTCTCCAGAGCGGAACTGATCAGCTCGTCGCGGTCCGCGTCGGGCTGCGAGAGGATTTTTGGATGCTCGATGACGTCGAAGGCCACCGCCTCGACCTTCCCCTCCTCGGCGGGACGCAGCTTGATGGCCTTGAGCGCGCACTGTCCGATGTCGATACCCCAGACGGCATTGGTAGAAGCCATGACACGACCTCCTTGGGCTGGAAACTTCCCGCACACCCCAACACGGGTGTATGCGGCTTCCGCCAGGATAAAACATAGTCCAGCGCCGCCACAGCGACGCGGAATCAGCCATTTTGTAGTTTGCGAGGTCTGCCGCGGTTTGCAACCGCCGGCCACCGCCGTGGGCCTACCACGACGGCACTTGGGGGAGAATATTTATGTATGAGTCCCATCTGCCCAGTGGCAGAAATCTTGCCCGTGTGGCTACCCGCGGGTTTTTGCTATCAGGTTGTCGGGGGGCGTGTTTCCCGGCTGGTCCGTGTTCCTCCTCTCGAAGCTCGTTCGGGACCCTCACCACGACGGGCCCTCTATCTTAACATTACACAAGTCGGCGGCGATGTCAAACCGCGGGTGCTCAGCCGCCCATGAACACCCTCTGGAACCCGGCCGCGGTCAGCGCCGCGGTCAAGATGGAATCCGGCTGGAGGACAGAGTAATAGAGTGCAGTGATTTATAATTGCCGCATCATGATTCAAGGTGGTGCGGGCCTCCGTGCCCGCGACTGGCGGGCAGGGACGCCCGCCCCACCGGCCAGGATAAGACGCAATCTGCATGAAGCACTACACTAACCGATGATCACCGCCGCGCAGGTGACGTTCGTTTCTGCCGCGATATTGGCCGCTTGATGATAGCTAAGAACCCGGCACGCGCGCCGCGGCAAAGAGCGAAGCAGCGCGTAGATGCAGCCTACACTGCAAACCCTTGTCGGATTGGAAGTTGCGCGCAGGCGGCTGACGAACTCCTCCTCCTGGCGACATTCCAGTAAAGACAGAAGCTCCCGGTCGAGTCGACCGACCTCCTCCAAGAATGTCGGCGTTGTCGGCTCCGGATCGCCAAATTGCTGCCCGACGTGACTCAGGTCAGCCCCGGCGATAATCGTCGTACGCCGATCCTCCTCCGCAACCAGGCTCCCCAACATGTCCGCGAAATCACGTAACTCTTGTCCCGTGTCACGCTCGGAACCGGTTCCGGACGGCAAGCACGGGTTCGGGCAGAGCACGGGCACGATTTCAAAGGGCTGACCATCTGTAATTACTTGCAAAATATGAAGTTGTAGCTCAACCGAATGCTCCCAGAGGTGGTCCAGCTCGTGTTCGCAAACCGCTTGCTCTAGCTTGTCCTCCAGCCGCCGTAGAAAGTCACGATCCGTTCGCACCAAGCCGAACGGTGTCTGGAAGTCTTTTGTTGTTGCAACTGCGGACGTGGCTCGACCGGCGTGATTGGTGCCCAAAATGACGTAACGCTCCGCCGGGGGCACCTTCGCCAGGGTGGCATACGCATCGGCGTAACACGGCGCACCACGTGCGTAATCGAGGTGCGGAGCGATCAACCCCCGCACTTCCCGGACCGGAGCTATGACCCCGCCGGCGAGCATTTTCTCAATCTCCGACCGCAGCTCCGCCCCGTCCGGATACCGTTCCCGATTGTCGCGGGCAGGGGCCGCGCGATATTCCTCGCCGCGCTGGGCGTAGGCCTGCTCGTAACGCTCGCCTTTCAGCATCAACGCCTCATCGAGCACCCGGACGAGGCCTTTGACCTGGTCCGCGGGCAGTATCATCCCGGACTGTTGCAGAAAGGCGGCCTGAACGTCGGCGCAGGAGTGCTCGCCATCCAGGTACGCCAGCACGAAGTATCCCGCCGGCGAGAGCGCCAACGACTGGGGTGCGATCCGCGTCCGGTCCTGCAAGACAAAGTGCAGCTCGCCGTCGTCGCCCTGGAGCGGCGTTATGTCCACAGCCCGCAAGGCCGGCAATAGATCGTCAGCTTTCGGACCGTGGTGTTGCGCGCTCATCTATGCTCTCTCGGTGGCACTTCATACGCCCAGCGGACGCGCGAGCCCCAGAACAAGTGTATCCCGGGCTCGGACAGCGGACGCTCAAAGATGAACCGCAGGGCCCGAATTCCGTCGGCGTCGCGTTCGAGCACCACGACCCGAAAGCCGTATTCCTCGGAGCAGTCAACGTGATCCGGGATGGGCTGCCCGGTCACCTCCCGCACTACGGTGGCAAACGGGCCGGCGAAGTAGCGATCTTCCGCGACCCGCATCTCGATGGTCCGCTCATCGATCCAGATCAGCTCCGCGGGAGTAACCGGCCCGAGGATTCGTGGCGCCCAGGTCAACGGGATCACGCGCAGGTTACGCCGACCCGTCCGCTCTTCCAACGCCGGCCGGGCATAGTGACCGATCAGCGGCAAGTTCGCCACGTAGAGTGTATCTCCGTCCTCCAGGCCGCTCGGGGCGGCCGCGATCTCCTCCACCAGGCAGTGTTCGACCTGGTGTGCGGTCTTGATCGTCAAACCCAGCCAGGTTGTGGCGCGGGCAAACGCCGCGCCGACCAGGATAATAACAGACCACATCGCGACCCGCCTCACAGTTCTAATACCTGTACGAGTCAACGGGGTGGGCGTCAGGAAAGTGGGT
>JAGMDK010000556.1 GCA_023128695.1 Phycisphaerae bacterium | reverse complement strand
CATCGGTGCGATCGGACTTTGCCAGGCCGCGGGCTTTACGCCAGGCGGCCACTTTGCTGAATTTCCTGTGGATGTCCATTCCGATCTGCGTTACGCTCATCTCTGTTTCCATGGCTGTCTCCTTTTGCCAAAGACTCCTTGCCGGACAGCATACCGTCCGGCAGGAGACAGCCTTTCATGGAATTACATTGGGACGTTCGGGACAGAGCCTTATACGGCGGAGTGTTATCCCCTTATTCCGCTACGGCAGCGCCGCCGTCAGTTCGGCGATGAAATCCGTCACGGTCCGTGCGATAGACGCCGGCGATTCACCCCGTTCGACCGCTTCGTTCATCCGCCGCACGATGGCGCTGCCGACGATCGCGCCGTCGGCGACTTCGCAGACGGCGGCCACATGGGCCGGGGTCGCGATGCCGAAGCCGACGCAGATCGGCTTGCCGGTCTCCTCCCGCAGTTCTCGCACGTGGTCGGCGAGGTCGGCCGGCAGCTTGTCCCGCTCCCCGGTCACGCCCGCCAGCGACTGGTAGTAGATGAACGGCTCCGATAACGCGGCGATCCGTCGGCGGCGCTGCTCCTCACTGGTCGGGGCCACCATCAGGACCAGGGGGCACTCGATCTCGCGTGCGATCGTCGCCAAATCCTCTGCCTCTTCGAACGCCAAGTCGGGCACAATTAGCCCGTCGAACCCGGCCGCTTTGGCCGTCTCGACGAACTGCCGCGGGGTTCTCCGATAGACGATCGAATAGCTCACCATCGCCAGCAGCGGGACGTCGATGTCCTGTCGATTTTGGCGGATCGCGGCAAACAATGCGTCGAGTTGGAAGCCTTTTTCCAACGCCGCTGAAAACGACGTTTGAATCACCGGCCCGTCGGCGATCGGGTCGGAAAACGGAATGCCGACCTCGACGCAGGCACAACGCCGTGGGTCGATCCGTTTCAGAATCTCAACCGTCGTCTCGGGATCGGGATACCCGCCGGTAACGTACGGCAGCAGTGCCTTTCGACCGGTAGCCTGGAGTTGCTGGAAAGTTGCCTGGAGCTTGTTCATAGGGGCAGTTTAGTCGGACGGGACGGATACCGACAACCAAGGGCCAGGAGCGAACACGCCCCGAGCAAGTGCTTGACGGCCTCGCTGCCATGGGATCGCTGCTTGTTTACATTTGCAGTATATCCCGGCCGGCAAGGCCTTTCCTTGCGCGCGAAACTCGCCGCGCTCGCTTATTTTGGGACTAGAATAAGGGTATGGCAGAAGGCCTCGAACCATCTGCGACGCCGCCAAGAGCCGGCACCACGCAACACCCCGAAGCGGTGCTGCTCGCGGCCGTGGGAGGATACCGTAGTCGTCTGACATACCGCGCGCTGCTGGTGCGATTGATGGCCGTGCTTTCAGCAGCCGTGCTGATACCGTTGCTGGTCGTTGTCGCGGATCACGTCTGGTCCGGCGGTCTGCCTCGGACACTCCTGCGGGGCGCGCTGCTGGGCTGGATAGTAGGGCTGGCCGGGGCACTGCTGGGGGTCATGCTGGTGACGTTCCGGCGGCGGCTGAACCGGGTTTTCGTGGCCCGTCAGCTCGAAATAGTGAGCCGTATCGGCCACAACTCGCTGGTCAATGCGCTCTTTCTGCGTGCTGTGCCGGCCCTGGCGTACGCGGAGGACGCCGCCCTGCGACAGGCGGCCCGCGACGTCGCCACACATGAACCGTCCGAGGCCCTGGAGCCCCGGCGCGGTCGTCGGACCTGGGTCACGCCGGCGGTGACGGCGGCGGTCTGGATACTCTACCTGACCCTTTCGCCGAAACCGATCTGGCCCTCGCTACAACGCTTTTTCGGTGTCGACCGCGAGGCCCCGACGGCAACCTGGCTGGAACTCGTGCGACCGGGCCCCAACGACGCCCCGCACGTGGGCGAGCCGCTCGAAATCGAGATCGCGGTTCATGGCCGGGCGGTGCGGGACGTGCGGCTGGAAATCCTGGACGCCCGGACGGCCGGTACGGGGCCCGGCCGCTACACTTTGTGGCACCGGCTTCCAGCCGGTGGGACGGCCGGTACGGGGCCCGGCCGCTACATTCGGGGTGAAGCTGACGCGCCGCTCCGCGAGTACTTGTCAACGGAGTCCGTGGGCGTCGCGGGCGATCATCGCCGATTTGTCCTCGCTCCCTTCGAGGTGCAAGACGACATTCATTTTCGCTGCACGGCGGGGGATGCCCGTCTGGAGGGCGTCATCCCGATCGAGCCCCAACCCGAGGTCGTGAGCCTGGAAATCGTGCTGGAGCCGCCGGCGTATAGCGGCCGGCGGCGGGAGGTGGTGAGCGACCCCGACCTGCATGCGCTGGCCGGGACGCGGGCGACCTTCCGGCTGAGCGCGAACGTGGCCGTGTGCGATCCGGTGTTCGTCTTTCGAGGCTCGCGCGAGACCCGGACGCGAATGAGCGTCGACCCGGATGCACCCCGAGGGGCCACGCTGGCCTTAATCTTGGAGGAGAGCGGGACCTATCGGATCGAGTTCAGCGACCCGTGGGCGGTTCCGCGGCGTGATCCGCCGGAGCATCTGGCCGAGGTGCGGCCGGACGAGCCGCCGAGCGTGCGGGTCATAGTACCCGGCCCAGAGGAGGTATTTCTCGATATCGTGGACGTGGCGCGGTGGCCGGAGTTGGTGGCGGTCGCGGAGGACGATCTGGGGGTGGTGAAGTTATCGTTCGTTCTGGATCGGGACGGGGTGGTGAGCCGCACCGTGCTTACGACGGAGGGGGCCGCCGCGCGCGTGCGCGTGCCCGGCCGCGTGGAGACCGCCGCGTTGCCGCTCGAACCAGATCGGCCGGCGCAGGCGTGGTTCGAGGCGACCGACGGACGGGTTTTGCCAAATGGGCGCAGTGCGCCACAGGTGGCCGGGAGCCGGGTTCTCATGCTCATGCAGTTTCCCGATCCACCCGCGAACAGGCGCAAGCAGAAAAGCGAGCAGGAAGGCGACGACGACCAGCCTTCCGACGACAATGCGAGCGACGAAGGCGACGATCCCGGGGGTGACCGTGAAGACGTTGACAATGACGGCGGCGCCGGTGAGGAAGGCCGCGGGGACGAAAAAGGAGACGGCCCCGAGCCGAGCGACCAGCCGGGAGAGGCTGAGGACGATACTTCTGGTGACGACGATGATCTTGAAAAGGAATTGAGAGGTTTCGTCGAGGGGCACGGCGAAGAGGCGGAAGAAGTCGGTCGCCGCCTGCGCGAGAAGGAAGCCGAGCAGGACCGGCCGAATCCGGACACGCAGCCGGCAGACGAAAGCGGGCAGAGCGCCGGCGACCAGGATAGCGAGGGTGCCGAGAATGGCCCGAAGCCCGAGACACAGCCGGCCGAAGCGGACGAAGCCACGCCGGAAACGCAGCCCGCCAACGAAGATGACTCGTCCCCGGAGGAGACGGAACGCGAGGGTGATGACGGAGGTGGTCAGAAGCCCAAGGACGGCAGCAGCGCGAACGGCGACGACGTGAACACCGCTGACCCCGAAGACCTGAAACCACCGGCAGAACCCCCGTTAGACGGTGACGCCCCGCTCGGCTCGACCGGCTTGGCGGAGACGCTCGACCTGTTGGAACTACTCGAACGCGGCGGGGAGGTCACCGAAGACATGCTGATCGACATGGGCTGGCCAGCGGAACGGGCCGCCGCTTTCGTGCGCAGCCTGGAGCGGTTACACGAGACGGCCCGCAAGTGGGGCGGAACGGAGCAGCTTCGCCGACAGGTGTTTGACACGCGCGTCGGGGACGAAGAGCGGCAGGCCGGGCGCGGCCTGTCGGGAAACGTGCAACGCGAGACGGATCCGGCTGAAGCCGCCCGGGAGAGCTTGCGGCGAATCGCTCCGCCGGCGGAGCAAAGTGTGCCGGAAAACCTGCGGGCGCTCCTGGAGGCCTACTATCGCTCGCTGGCGGCACACCGCGAGCAAGAGGAGTAAAAGCGGGCAGGGTCCGCTATGAACTCGGTGATCGTACGGCCGCGCGGGCTGAAGCCCGCGGTTCTTCGATGTCGCACGAGCGCGAATGGTCATTTAGGCCGACTGTTTCAGCGCGGCGCGCTTGGTCTCGATGTCGGCCAGCAACTTGTCGAACGAATCGGTAAACGCCTGCACGCCCTCTTCGAGCAGGGCGGCGGTGATCCAATCCATGTCCACCTTGATCCCCGCCAGCTCTTTCATCACCGCTTCCGCCCGGTCGAGACCCTCTTCGAGCGTCTGAGCCGTGACGGCGTGGTCGCGGATCGCCGCCAGCGTCCGCGGCGGGACCGTGTTCACCGTGTTCACGCCGATGAGCGGGTCGACGTACTTGGTGTCGGGATAGTTCGGATTCTTCGTGCTCGTGCTGGCCCACAAGGGACGCTGGACGCGGGCGCCGCGTGAGCGCAGCTCGTCGAAGTCCGGCCCTTCGAAAACAGCCTTGTAGCGCGCGTAGGCGATCTTAGCGTTCGCGGCCGCCGCCAGTCCGTAGAGCGGCTCCAGATGCCCCTCGCCGTGCTCGATGCGGTGCTGGAGCACCTTGTCGGTGAGCGTGTCCACGCGGCTGACGAAGAACGACGCCACGGACGAGACCAGCCCGAGCGGCCGGCCGCTTTGGCGAAATCGCCGCAAGCCCTCCAGATAGGCCTCGATCACCTGGTCGTACATGCTGACGGCGAAGATGAGGGTGGCGTTGACGTTGACGCCTTCGCCGATGAGGGTGGCGATCGCCGGCAGGCCCGCCTCGGTGGCCGGCACTTTGATCATGATGTTGGGGCGGTTGAGCGTGCCGAACAGCCGGCGGGCCTCGGTGATGGTGCCCGGGGTGTCGTGGGCCAGCTTGGGGTTGACCTCGATGCTGACGAAGCCGTCCCGGCCGTGCGTTTCATTGTAGACCGGCCGCAGGCAATCCGCCGCCTCGCCGACGTCCGCCAGCGCCAGGGCTTCGTAGATTTCCAGCGTGCTCTTGCCGTCGCGGGCCAGGCGGCGGATATCGTCGTCGTAGATCGAGCTGCCCGCGATCGCTTTCTGGAAGATGGTCGGATTCGACGTCACGCCGGTGATCCCCTCTTCGACCAGCCGGGCCAACTCGCCGGAGCGGAGGAGATCGCGACTGATGTTGTCGAACCAGATGGCTTGTCCGAGTGCTGCTATCTGCCTGATGCGGTTCATCATGCTATGGTTCCTGTTTGCCGCCGCCCGTTGGATCGAGCCCACGGGTCGTTGCCGCGGGATTATAGCGTCGGCTTCGGTGCCACACGACTGGTTCACTGCTCTTTGCCGCCGAACTGTGGTCCGAACGAAGCCCGCTGGGCATTCAGGCGGCGTGCGAGCTTCTCGGCTTGGGCCTGTGAGAAGCCGCCCGCCAGGTACAGTTTGCCGCCGGTGAGCGGGGCCTGGACGAGGGGTGACATGACGAGCTGATCGTCGATGAAGACCGCCAGCCGCCGGCCCACGTTCTCTCTGGTGATCCATTCCATGGTCATTGTCCCCCCCTCGGTCAAGGTGAGCAGAATCAAGCTTTCTTTCTCACTGGCTAAGGCGGAGGCGTTCCAGACGTCGCGTTCCGTCAAGAAAGCAGTGGGGGTCACGTAGAGCAATCGCCCGTGCTCATCCCGGGCGGCTTGGTACCCCTCCACCTCCTCGGTTGACGCCAGGTGGAAGCGCAACTTGACCGGCCGCGGCGACTCCGGCTCCGGCGGCGACCCGTCCCGCTGAAACAGCGTGCAGCCGGCCATGGCCAGCAGGCTCAGTGCGATAAGACTCCGGCCTGTTATTGTCATAATCGTGTCCGACGTATAAATCGGGCATTGTTGTGTGGCACCGGCATCTTGCC
>JAGMDK010000555.1 GCA_023128695.1 Phycisphaerae bacterium | reverse complement strand
CACGGTTGACACAGCCGTGCCACCCAACCTATCGCATCTCGACTCAACCAATACGTCACGTCCGAAAACTCAAGACGTTCGACACGACCACCGCGGCGAGATGAACTCTGACACTCTATATTCCCCAAAGGTGTTTTATCAGGTTGGCTAAGGTGATAGTATGGTAATGAAGCATCTCGGTAACTTCTTGGAGGAAAAGGAACATGCATCACAAGCCAACACAGAACGAGCAACGTTTGAATTCCGCGGACCGGGTTAGAACAAGCGGTTCGGCACGAATCTTGATTCGCTTCAGGCCGGTACCAGGGCTGGCCGTTGCCGGCGTGCTGCTGGCGTGCGCTTTCGCCTCGCCGGCTTGGGCCGTGGATTACACCTGGGTTGCGTACGAAACCGATCCCTCGGGTAATTGGAGCGACGCGAACCACTGGTCGCCGGCCGGCGGTCCCCCAGGCGTAGGCGACACCGCCACGATCGACCTGACCGGCTACGGGGCGTACACCGTGACGCTCAACGCCAACACGACGGTGGACGGGTTCACGCTCAATTCCGCGGAGGCCGAGTTCTATGCTTCTGGGAAGACTTTCACCGTCGACGGACCGTCGCAACTTACGGCCGGCACGGTTCTGTGGCGCGGTTCGACCTGGACCGGGACGGGGACCATCACCAACGACACGAGCATGATCTGTGAGGGCTACTCGACTATCTCCAGCACCTTCGTCCAGAACAACGACCTGCTTGTCCGGGGCAGTCACTCCGGCGGCATTGCGACCCTGACCGTCGCGGAGGGCTTCACCAATTCCGGGACGATCACGCTGGAAACAGACTACAATGGCTTTTCATCGAACCTCACCGTCACAACCGGCACGCTGACCAACGATGCCGCGGGCGTGATCCTCGTCGAGCCGGGCACCGGCGGGACGCGGCAAATCTCGGCGAATCTGGTCAACAACGGCACGATCGACCTCAACACGCCGACCATCTTTTACAAGGTCGACGGCGTCTACACGAATAACACCGCGTTTAACATCGCGGCGGCCGGGTCGCTGACGATCAACGGCAACAACCAGACGTTCAACCAGGACGGAGGGACGCTGACGATCGACGGGGCATTCACGATGATCACCGCCGCCTTCAACTTCAACGGCGGCACGATCACTCCCAAGAGCCCGATTTTGCGCGGCACCGCCTTGAGTATTGGCGCGGGAGCCACGGGGGCGGCGAACTTCACGATGCAGGGTTCCAGCACCCTTAGTGGAGACATCCAGGCCGGCCAGACCGTGCTGGTTGAAGGCAGCTACACGGGTGGGCACGCGTCCCTGACGTCGGCAAACGGCTTCACCAACGCCGGTACGATCACGCTGGAAACGAGCTACAATGGGTATTACTCGAACCTGATCGTTACGACCGGGACGCTGAACATCGCCGCCTCGGGCGTCATCAATGTCAATCCAGGGGACGGCGGCGCACGCACCATCTCGGCCGATCTGACCAACGACGGCACGATCAATCTGAACACGCCGACGAGCTTTACCCGCAACGGCGGTATCTACACCAATAATGCCGCGTTCAACATCGCATCCGACGCGTCGTTGGCCATCAGCGGTAACAGCCAAACGTTCAACCAGGAAGCTGGAACGCTGGCGATCGACGGGGCCTTCAACATGGGGCAGAACACCTTTAATTTCAACGGCGGAACAATCACGGGCACTCCGCTGCTGGACGACTCCGCCCTGAACATCGGGGAGTCGGCCACGACCGCCGCGTCCTTCACGATGCACGGCTTGAGCACTCTGAGTGGTGACATCTCCGCTGGGCAAACGATTTTGGTCGAGGGCAGTTACTCGGACGGGCACGCACTCCTGACCGCCGCCGAGGGCTTCACCAACGCCGGGACGATCACGCTGGAAACGGCCTATAATGGATACAACTCGCATCTGACCGTCACGACGGGGACGCTCACGAATGCGGTGTCCGGCGTCATCGATATTAATCTCGGGGATGGCGGACCACGCACCATCTCGGCCGATATCACCAACAACGGTACGATCAACGTGAACACGCCGACCACGTTCTCCAAGAGTAACGGCGTCTGCACGAACAACAACGCTTTCAATATCGCCGCGGATGGCTCGTTGACGATCAACTACAACACCCATCAGACGTTCAGCCAGGAGGCTGGAACGTTGGCGATCGCCGGCGCGTTCCACATGAAAGGTACCAATATCTTCAACTTCAACGGCGGGACGATCACGGGCAATCCGATCCTCGACGACGCGGCCCTGAACATCGGGCCGGGGTCCACGGGAGCGGGCTTCTTCACGATGCGCGGCAACAGCACACTGAGCGGTGACATCGCCGAGGCGCAGACAGTCTGGGTTCAGGGCAGCAATATCGGCAGTCATACGTACCTGACCGCCGCGGCGAGCTTCACCAATGCGGGCACCATCATGCTGGAGTCGATCGACAGCGCTTACTACTCCAATCTGACGGTGACGACCGGCACGCTGACGAACGCCGGCACGGGCGTCATTAACGTCAACACGGGCAGCGCTGGGGCGCGTGTGATATCAGCCGATCTGACCAACAACGGCACGGTCAACATGAACACGGCGACCACGTTCTCCAAGAGCAGCGGCATCTGCACGAACAACGCCGAGATCAATATCGCCGCCGAAGGCTCGCTGACGATCAATTACAACACCCACCAGACGTTCAACCAGGAAGCGGGAACGCTGGCGGTCGCCGGCGCGTTCCACATGAAAGGTACCAATATCTTCAACTTCAACGGCGGGACGATCACGGGCAATCCGATCCTCGACGACTCGGCCCTGAACATCGGGCCGGGGTCCACGGGAGCGGGCTTTTTCACGCTGCGCGGCAACTGCACGCTCAGCGGTGACATCGCCGAGGCCCAGACCGTCTGGGTACAGGGCAGTAGCGCGGGCCAAAATGCCAATCTGACCGCCGCGGTGGGCTTCACCAACGCCGGCACGATCATGCTGGAATCGATCGACAGTGCTTACAACTCCTACCTGACGGTGACGGACGGCACGCTGACAAATGCCTCCCCGGGAGTCATCAACGTCAACGCCGGCACCGGCGGTGCACGGAGGATCTCAGCCGACTTGACCAACGACGGCACAGTGAACGTGAACACGGCGACCAGTTTTACCAGGAACAACGGCGTCTGCACGAACAACGCCGAGATCAATATCGCCGCCGAAAGCTCGCTGACGATCCATTACAATACCCATCAGACGTTCAACCAGGAAGCGGGAACGCTGGCGATCGCCGGCGCGTTCCACATGAATGGCACCAACACCTTCAACTTCAACGGCGGCGCGATCACGGGCAATCCGATCCTCGACGACGCGGCCCTGAACATCGGGCCGGGGTCCACGGGAGCGGGTTTCTTCACGGTGCACGGCAACAGCACGCTGAGCGGTGACATCGCCGAGGCCCAGACAGTCTGGGTCCAGGGCAGTAGCGCGGGCCAAAATGCCAATCTGACCGCCGCGGTGGGCTTCACCAACGCCGGCACGATCACGCTGGAATCAATCGACAGCGGCTACTACTCCTACCTGACAGTGACGGCGGGCACGCTGACCAACGCGAGCGGCGCTGTCATCAGCGTCAACGCGGGTACTGGCGGGGCCCGTATAATGTCGTTGGAATTGGACAATCAAGGAACCGCGAACTTCGACTGCTCCGCCACACTCGGACGGACGGAAGCCAACCATGTCAACTCGGGCGATTTCACGATCACCTCGGATTCGGCCATCGTCACGCTGACCGGCGATACGTTCACCAACGCCGCCGGCGGAGTCGTGGCGGGCATCGGCACGCTCAAACCGAGCAGCCTTACCTCGCCCACCTTCGCGTACGGCGGCGAGGTCCAGCCCGGCTTGTCGGCCGGCGTGCTGACAGTGTCCGGGGATTGCGCGCCGACCAGTGCGGGCACGCTCGAAATCGAGCTCGGCGGCACTGTCGCCGGGGATGAGTACGATCAATTGGCGATTACGGGAGCCGCTGACCTCGACGGCATCCTCAATGTCGTGCTGATAGACGCCTTCACGCCCGTGGACGGTGACATTTTCACCATCCTGACCGCGGACGCCGTGACGGGCACGTTTGCCACGTTGAATCTGCCCGCGCTGACCGGCGACTTAATTTGGGGCATATTCTACGACGCCGACCGGGTGGTCATCGGCGTCGGCCTCGATTGCAATGAAAACGGCGTCGCCGACGTGATCGACATCCTCGCGGGCACGAGTCCCGACTGCAACGGCAACGGCATCCCCGACGAGTGCGAGGACATCTGCTGCGGCGATAGCAACTGTGACGGGACGATTAACTGGCGAGACATCGACTACTTCGTCGCCGCGATGAACGACAACGTGGCCGCCTGGGAAGCCATGTTCCTGCCCGGAACGCCCACTTGCCCGTTCGGGAACAATGACTTGAACGGCGACGAAACGGTCAATTGGCGCGACATCGATCCGATTGTGGCCGTCATGAATACGACCTGCCCGTTCTAACGGGCCGTAGAGCGATGGGCCACCCAGCCCGAGCGGGAGGGCGGGTGAGCGGGAGGGCGGATGAGCGGGAGGGCGAGGCTCCTGCCGAGCCAGGCCGTGTGCCACTGCTCTTGAGCAATGCCCAAGCGACCGCCGGTCAGAAAAGACACTGCTCAAGAGCAGTGGCAC
>JAGMDK010000554.1 GCA_023128695.1 Phycisphaerae bacterium | reverse complement strand
GGCGGACTACAACGCCGACCGGCGCAACTTGTTCTCCAAAGAAGGCCGGCAGGCGGCGGCGAAGATCAAGTTGCTGCCGGCCGACCGCTTCACGTTCGAGATGATGTTCAAAGAGTTGGATTTTCACGACGAGCAACTCGGCGCGGTGGAACGGGAGCTCAAGGCGTTCGCCAAGAAGGCGCCCCAGCGGGAAGCCGAGGCGCGCAAGCTGCTCGCGACGCATCCCGAAGTCGGTCCGGTGACGATCGAGGCGTTTCTGGCGGAGGTGGGCGACGTTCGGCGTTTCGGCTCGCAGAAAAAGGTAACGGCTTACGTCGGTCTGGCCCCGAGCGTTCGCGAATCGGCTGGTCGTGGCCGTGAACTGCGGATCACTAAATGCGGCTCGGCAGGAGCCTCGCCCTCCCGCTGGGCGCGTTATCCAGAAGCGTTGGCGGCGGGCGGCACAGCGCGATCACTATGAAGGGGCGAGCGCCCAGTGGACGCTTGCCCACTCCCAACTCTCTCTCCCGTGATTCGTAGCGCTCTTAGCGCCGGCGGATCAGCAAGCCCGCGAGTCCGAGCAGCAGCAGGCTGGCCGGCTCGGGCGCAACCGTGATCGTTGCGCTGTCAGGTGCGGTCACGGTGAGATCGTCGATGAAGTAATCGGTCCTGTATTCGCCAGTGGAGGGCGTGCTGTAGAGACGCGCCTCGATGACAAGGGCCTCTTTGCCAGCCGGGATCGTCCAGCTATGACTGACTTCGTCCCAACCAGTACCGGCGGTGTAGTCGGTGTTGCCACTCGCAGAGCCGTCGTAGGACAGAACGTCGCCGTTGTAGGCGTAGTGCGCCCAGATGCGCAGTGACGGTGAAGCGCCGGCTGTGAGGTCGAAGCCAAAGAAGCTGGCGTCGACAACGTCATTTTCGGCGAGGTTCTCGATGAAAGCCACGTACGCCTGCGGCGTGCCGGACTGCGGCTCCTCGGCCACGTGCAGGTAGTAGGTTCCCGAGCAGGCGCCGGGGCATGTGTAGTCCGGCTGATCGCCGGCCTGACCGACCTGCGCTCCGGTCACGTTGGTTGGATCAACGAGGTTGCCGTACGAGCCCAGAATCGTCCCGCCGTCCTCCCAACTATAGAACACGGTGTTTGCTGCGAACGCGGGTGTCGCGATCAATACCGCGACCCCCAGAATGATGGATAGTTTTTTCATCCTGATTCTCCTCCAGTAAGGAAACAAAGAGACCTGTACCATAAATTCGCCATGTGGTAGATGCTGCCTTCCTCAACAGCCAAGCTTCTTCCCGCCCGAGATATGCGTGCGGGGGGAAATCACAACCGCTCTCTACTCATCCCCCAGTATACCGTGAGCGAGCCCAATTCCAAGGCAATCACAGGTGAAAAACTTAGGAATAAGGTTTTTTTACGACCAGAGAGAGCTTGCAGCGCGAACAAGATAGGGGGCGATAATGGATTTCGATACTATAAGTAACTGTTTTGTGTAGCGCGAGTTAGCTCATGTCGGACGGCTGACCGTTTGGAGCTTCCGGCAGGTTGTCAAGTCCACGCGCATGTCCCCGGTCGGCGGCTGCGAGACGGCGAAACATGAAATGCGAGGTGGTCGCCAGCAGTAGCGCGATTCCGAACGTTCCGTAACCCAAGGCCAAGCTGCACAACCATCCAATAAACGGCATCACAAGCGCCCGGATGCCGGTCAGGCCGACGTGAATGCCCATGTACAGCTCGGTCTGATGCTCGCGCGCAAAATGCAGGTGGCCAATAAACCAGGCGATCACGCCCCCGCTGCGGCCCAGACCGTTCATGACGCGGGCCAGCGCGAGGATGACGATCGCCACTGGGAGGAACCGCAGTTCGTCACCGATGCCGGCGATGAGCATCGCGACCGTCACGCCGACGTATGAGAGGGTCCACATGAGGCTGTTGTAAATGCGGAATCGCAGCACGCCGATGCGGTCGAAGAAGGGGGCCCAGTAACGGATCGCGCCCAGCATGACGGTGATGGGGATCAGAGTCGTGATCAGGGCGGAGTCGAAATAGCGGAAGTCGAAGCGCTTCGTCAGATAGATGATCAGCAACGGCTCTGTGAAGAAATTAGCCGAACCGAGCAGGAATTGGGCCGCCATGTATTGTGCGTAGTTGCGGTCGCTGCGCAGAATCCCGCCCGCCTCGCGCAGTCCGGACCACAAGTGCCCGAGCCGAGTGCCCGCCGCGGCCCGCGGCCGGGCGATATGCTCCCGCAGGCGGCGCAGTTCCTGTTTCTCGCCCCGGACGTGCATGTGGCGCAGCGGCCACAGCGAGAGCAGCCCCACCCCGGAGATGAGCGGGTAGATGATCTGGTACGCCCCCGCGTGCCAGTCAAACAAGGTGCTGAGGGCCGCCCCGGTCAAGAGGGTCAGGAGCAGACGAACCGTCTGAAGTCGGCCGGCGATCCGGGCCCGGTGGGTCCGCGGGTAATTGGCCCGCCACATCGTCGTCCGGAGCGTGATCAGGCCCGAGAGGAACAAGTGAATAAAGGCCACCTGGGCGGTGAAGACCCAGGCTCCCTGCGTCCACTTCATGGACGTCAACCCGACCGAGCAAACACCCGCGAGCCCACACACGGCCAGAACGGTGAACATGTGCAAGCGGGCCCGGCCCCGCAGGAGCACTCCCCAAACCACATTCAACACGTTAATTAGGAACGGCAGCGCCCAGACCAGGGTCGTGATCACCTGGGAGGCGTTGAACGTCTTCGAGGCGACGATGCTCGCGATGCCGCCCTCCACCGCGCCCTCCACCACCCCCCAGAGCATCATCTGCCGCAATTCGGCGGCGTAGTTCGGCCGCGTCATCCGCGGGAGGTCGTCAAAACGGAGGAAGTCGAAGATGCGTTGCATGGTTTCCCTGAGAATTCGCGATCATAGCACGAATGCCCTGGGGGCAGAACACTTTTGACACGCCGCGGGATATAACTCATAATTAGTGCAGTGGTTGGCTCTTCTCGGGCTGGTCGGTCCGGGCGGAGTCTCCCAGGTGAGGCGAACTTGCCGGTCGGCGGAAGGGCCGGCAGTCTTGCATGAGGATTAGCCATGGACGGTATTGGTGGTCCGCTACATTTCGTCTTGTGCGAGTTCGGGGCCGGCCGTGTTTTGGCCTTCACGGGTTTGGGCAGTCCTATTCATTGGATCGTCATCGGGATCGCGGCGCTGCTTTTGTTCGGCAACCGTCTGCCCGAGGTAGCCCGCTCGCTGGGCAAGGCTTGGAACGAGTTCAAGCGGGGGCTGCACGATGTCTCGGATGAGTTGGACCGCGAGCCGACGGACGCGCCGCCGAGACAGAAGTTACAGGCTCCGGAGGATGACGATTCTCAGGCCGCCCGACGATTCGCGGAGGGGGAGACTCAGAAACAGCCCGAGCCGGAAGAGCAACGGGTCAACGAAAACGACTAGTGCTCTGTCACGCATCGCTTGATGGGTGGCACGGCTGTGTCAGCCGTGTCCAAGTCGCAGGGATACACGGCCGACACGGCCGTGCCACCCGACGCT
>JAGMDK010000553.1 GCA_023128695.1 Phycisphaerae bacterium | reverse complement strand
CGTCGATCACATTGTCGGAAATAAACCCATTGATGACCGTTCGACCGTCATTGGCAATGACGATCGCGCTCCCACCACTCGTGAACTCCGCGATGGATTCGCTTCCGCCGAGCGGTAGCAGCCGATCACCATTGTCAAACGCCCCTGTATCCTCGACATCGATAGGCGAGACCACGCCCGTCCAGATCTCATGAGTAGCCGTCTGTATCACGGATTCAACGTCTCCTTGCTCGAAGTTCCCCACCGCGGTCACCCCGAGCGCCGCCGCCAGGGTCGGTTCTTCCTGGAGGTAGTGGTACGACATGACGACGTGGCCGCCGCCCGCGATGTAGCTCAACAGCGGCTCCCACCCAGCGCCATTCTCCCAGCTCTGGCCGGAGACGATGACCGCGCGGTACGTTTGGGTGGTCAACTGGGTATGTAACTCCTCATACGAGTGGACTTGCAGATAGGACACCCCCAACTGACTGGCAGCCGCATAAAAGGCCGGGATGAAGAAAGCATCGTCGTAAACCAATAGGTCGGCGTCGGGACAATCGGCTGGCGCGGCGGAGCCCAGTAGGGCCGCCCCGCACAGGGCCGCAACACATTTCCGCATGTACATTGCTCGCTCTCCTCAAAAAGACGACCTTGGGCTTTGGGCTACTTCTTGGACGACTCCACCGCCGGCGCGACCGGGATCGCCCGCACGTTCGCCTCGCCAGTCCAGTCCGGTTGGCGCTCGGTGCCGGCGTGATACTCGTTCATGAACGGTTTTCGCAGGCGCATCTCCGACGCGTTGACATGGCTCAGTTCCAGGTACACGACGGGGGAGGCGGCGACGATCTTCAGCGCGCCCGTCAACTTGAGCGCGCGAAACGTCCCTTCGCCCTCAACCCGCAGGAGAGCGGGCTGGGGTTGCACCTTGCGGACGTGCGCGACGCCCACCTTGCCAAACTGGGCCAGGTACCGGTTCAAGGTCCGCACCTGCTCCCGCTCGTCCTGGCGGTGGAGGGCGCGCAGCAGGTCATCGTCCCAGCGTGGTCCCCCGCGGTGGACCAACGTGAGCGACCAGGGCCCTTCGGGCTCGCAGCAGGTGACATCCTTGATTGGCACCGTTGCCGCGAAATAGACCTCGGTCGCCTGTCCCCGGAAGTACACCAGGCCGGTGGTCACGTTCACGCCGCTTTCCACGCGATGCGTGGTAAACGCTTCCCGGAGAAGGGGAAACTGTTCTTCGAGCCAACGGCCGGCGGCCTCCACCGTCGCTGCGTAGTCTGCTTCGCGTACAAAACGAGCTTTTTCGTCGATGTCGGCCAAGACGGTAGGGTGCCCCAACAACTTGCCGTTGCGCAGGTCGGCCGCCACGAGCGTGGCGCGATACGGCGCACAGGACTGGATCATCTCTGCCAACCAGTCGGCGCGGGGCTGGGGGGGCATTGCGTTCTGACTGAACGCCTGCGAGACCGCGAACCCAAGCAGGATCACCGCGAGAAACGTTGAACAGGCTTTCATGGTTATCATCTCCTTCCGAATGTTTGTCGGAAAATAGTCTCTACGGTAGCACACCGATACTTGTTAGACGCAAAGGCTCAGGGGGCGATCGTGTGGGCTCCGGACTCGACGCGCCACACATTATATGGGGTTTGGCCCGCGCTGGTTTGAATGCTGAGCCTTACCTTGTAGGTGCCCGCGGCCAGCGTCTGGAAGGTATAACTCTGCTGATTGTCCCATTTCTGCGCAATCGCCTGCGTGTGCGTGGCCACGACATGGTACTGCCCGCCCACGTCCCGCTTGAGCAACTCCGCCTGGACCTGCGTGCCCACATCCTTGACCCCTTCCGTGCGGTACGTGATGGTCAAGTTCGCCCCGGCCGCGGTCAAACTCATCGCCCGAATCTGCGACGGATACCAGCGCGCCAACCCCGGGGTATACGGCGGCGAGGTCTGCGGATTCCAGCAGCCGTACAGCTCCTCCACGACCTCATAGATGATCGGGCCGTGGGCACCCGTGGGGGGTTCATACCACAGGTTGTTGTCGGTGGGATCGCCGGGCGCGGCCCAGCCGCCAACCCCGATTTCATCGCTGCCCGCGACATCGTAGTACAGCCACCCGGCGTCATCGGTCTGGACGCCGCAGACGCCTTCGTTGATCCAGACCGTGCCGCCGGGGACTTCGCGAAAGGCTTTGCAGACACGTATCTCCCTGGCCCGGCCCAGCCAGGTCGAGCGCACAATCACTGAACTAACGACACTCTTGCGGTCCACCTTGTCCGGCGGCGCGCCGATGGTCAACAGCGCTTGCTTCATCAACTCGGCGAAGTCCTCGCAGACACCGCCGGTGCGGACGACCTGCCAGGGGTCGCCGCCGCCCGGTTGGGCGAAGATACCGTCACCCGCGACGCCGAGTTGGACATGCCGGGGCAGGTCCAGTTTGTCCAGCGACGTCGCACCGTTCGCCCATTCGCCGCCCCCGCCTACTGTGGGACCGAGAAGCATCTTCAGATGATAGACCGTTGGTTCGTGGGCCGGCGCGGCACCATTCCAGTTGTCCACCGGCGGTCCGTAAAGGACATAGATCGGTTGAACCACCTGCTCGTCATCGGCAGCACCTTCCCAATCGATTGTGAAGTCAATGAGGTCTAATTCGTTGCCAACAGTGGTTTGGAAGGCGGTAAACGTGTGAGACGTTTGGCCTTGTGCGTCGAAGTTCAGTGTTACCTCGTGCTCTGCCGTTCCCTGGGGAGTGAGGTCGATTTCCTCCTCGGAGTAAACTTCCAGTTCCATTGATTCGTTCGTAATCACCGGATCACTCTGGAAAGAAACCTCGGCCCGTACCCGAGTGTCGCGGATGTAGCAAGTCG
>JAGMDK010000552.1 GCA_023128695.1 Phycisphaerae bacterium | reverse complement strand
CGGACCGGGTGCCCGCGGCGGGGGCGGTCGGCGTGATCGCCCGCCAGGGGGAGTTCCCGGCGGCGGCGAAAAGGACGAGGGCGGCGGCGATGGGGGCGGCATGACCATCGAGGATCTGATGCGAATGCGCGAAGAGCTTCAACGCCAGGGGGGCGGCCGATGAGATACGCCGCGCGGCACCTAACTGACCGTGCGCAATCTTGCGCCACTTCGGTGAGCGTACGGCCGCGCGGGCTGAAGCCCGCGGCTCTTCCCCGTTGCACGATCGCGCACGGTCACTTTGCTCGCGGCATGACGCTGCTTGAGGTGGTTATCTCGATCGCGCTGATCGGGCTGTTGCTCGGTGCCCTGTTGTCGTTCTTCTGGCAGACGGTGGAGATTCGGAAACAGGCCGGCCACGCCGCGGCCCGCACGCAGATCGTCAAGCAGATGTTCGCGAAGATTACGGGTGAACTGCGGAACACGGTCGCCTTGGAGCAAGTCGGCTTTCCCGACCTCGAGCAATTCGTTGGCGACCGCCGCAGTATCACGTTTCTGACCACGCCGCTGCCGCCGGAGCATTCGTACGTGTTCTTCCGCGAGTCCGAGGATAATCCCGCCCCGCGGCACGATCTGCTCCAGGTCACCTACGAGTTGTGGATCGATCCGGAGGAGGAGACCGAGGAGGGCGACCCGCTCGTCGGCGGCGTCCTGCGAACCGAGCGGCGAGCGCTCGACCCGTTCGAGACCAAAGAGACCATCCCCGAGGGCGAGGACCTGCTTTACTTGCGACACGATCTGTGGGCACCCGAACTGGGCTACCTCGAGTTCCGCTACTTCGACGGAGTCGAGTGGTCCACCACCTGGAACGTAAGCCAGGGCAACCGGCTGCCGCACCTCGTCCAGATCACCGTCGGCTTCGACTCGCTGCTCCGCGAGGACCTCGAAGACCAGGACTTGCACGAATATCCAATCGATGAATACCCGCTGGGACCCGAGGAATCCAATCCCGATCGCTTCACCACCATCGTGCGGCTCCCCGCGGCGGATGAAATGTTCTCGGCCCGCCTGAATCGCCTCAGCGACGAGGTCGAGGAAATCTACGAGTTCGGCGGCCTGCCGGGTGAAGAAGGCGAAGGAGAAGGAGAAGAGTCGTGGTAACGGCGGCGCGGCGACATGGATTCATATTGCCGGTCGTGCTGGTCGTGATCGGTATGCTCGCGCTGGTCATGGCGGGATTTATGTTCTTCGTACGGGCCGAAGTGGCTGGGGCCCAGGCCGAGCGTGACGCGCTACAGGCCCGACTCGCGGCGCAATCGGGCTTGCAGGAGGTCATCATTATCTTGCGGGAGTCACGCGACGATCCGAGCGCCTGGTGGGACGTGCCGGACCGCTTCCGCAACGCGTTGGTCTGGGCCGAGAGCTACGACCGGCAGAGCGACCCGGTCAAGGAAGTCGGCACCGGCTCGCGCGAAGACCTGCTGGACGAGGATTACATCGTTTCGGCCTGGCGGTTCAGCGTGGTGGCCCAGAACCACGACGGGCTGGAGGACACCATGCGTTTCGGCCTCACTCCAGAGTCGGGCAAGCTCAATCTTAACGCCGCCAGCGAGGATGAGATCACATGGCTACTGGATAGCGTGCTACTGGATTTGGGGATTCAGAACAGCCCGGAACTGGTCGACGCCCTGCTGGACTGGCTGGACGCGGACGAGGACATGCGGCCCAACGGGGCGGAAAGCGATTATTACGAGCAGCTCGAACCCGGCTATTACGCCAAGAACGGCCGGCTCGACACGCTTGAGGAGCTGTTGCTCGTCAGGGGTTTCACCGCCGCGGTGCTCTATGGGGAGGACACCAACCGCAACGGGATTCTCGACCTGAACGAGGATGATGGGGAGGACTCGTTCCCGTATTACGACAACGCGGACGGCATCCTCGATTACGGCCTGGCGCCGTACGTGACGGTGTGGTCGCGCGAGCTAATCATCACCCAAGGCACCGGCGAAGGCGTGGAAGGCGAGGGCGAAGAGGGGGAAGGTACCGGTGGGAAAGAAGAAGATCGCAGTCAAGACATCGGCGACGAAGGGGACACCACCGCGGACGACGGCTTCGACGACAGCGGCGACGAAGGCGCGGAAGAGGGCGGCCCTGCCCAAAGCGGTGACGCCGACACGGGTGCCGGCGCCGGCGAAGGCCTGATCAACGTCAACACGGCTCCGATTCGCGTCCTGGCGGCGCTCGACGGCTTGACGGAAGAGGACGCCGAGCAGATCGTCGCCTTCCGCCGGGAGCAGGAGCCCGAGGCCCTCCAGACGACGGAGTGGCTGGTAAGCTCCGGGACTCTTGAGCCGGATATATACGAGGCGGTCAAGGATCGGCTGACGGCCCAGGCGTTTCAGTTTCACGTGGAAATCATCGGTTACGCGGACCACACCAAGCTGGCCCGTCGTTATGAATGGATCGTCGAGGCGCGCGGCCCGATCGTGCAGGTGCTGTATCATCGTGACCTGACGAAGCTGGGTTTCGCGTGGCCGGTCGACAACGACATGGTGGTGGTGGAACGGCAGTGAGCCGCCGCCGAATGAGGATGAGGTTGTGATCAAAGTGTCTCGCAAAGTGCTGTGCCGCGTGGGAACGTGGGAACGTGGGAACGTGGGAACGACGTCGTGATCAAAGTATCTCGCAAAGTGCTGTGTCTGGACTGGGACAAGCGTTCGCTGCGCATCGTGGTGGCCCGCATCAGCGGCGGGCGGATGGTGCTCGAAGACGCCCACTCGCACCGCTTGCCGCAGGAACTCGACGCGAACGAGCCCGAGGCGCTGGGCGAATTCATTCACTCGATGCTGCGGCGGCACCGGCTGCGTTTCAAGTCGGTGGTGGTTGACGTATCGCGCGAGCGGGCGGTGATCAATCGCCTGACGCTGCCGCCGACGCCGACCGAGGAAGTCGCGGCGGCGGTGCGCTTCCAGGCCATGCGCGAACTGCCGTTCCCGCTGGATTCCGCCGCGGTGGACTATGTCACCACGGGGCAGGATGAGAACGGGATGACGATCGAGGTCCTGCTGGCGGCGGTGACGACCGATACGCTGGAGCGCGTGCGGGCGACCTGCGAAGCCGCGGGGCTGACCCCGGAGCGGATCGGACTGCGGCCGTACGCGAACCTGGTCAGCGCCCGGCACGTGGGGGGCCTGGACGAGGGACGCGTCTTGTTCGTGGACGTCGGTCCGGGGGCGACGGAAATCGACGTGTTCGACGGCGACGCCCTGGACTTCGCCCGCTCGGCGACCGTTACCGTCCCGGTGCCGGCCGGTGATTCCAGCTCACGCGGCGACTCGCGCTTGATCTCCCTGGCGGAGATCGCCGACCTGGATTCGTCCGCCGGGGCCGTCGAGGCGGCGGTGAATGAGCTGCTGGTCGAGGTGACCCGTACGCTCCAGGCCTATCGAGCGACGGAACCGGAAGCGACCATTACCAGCGCGGTCGTCGCCGGCGGGACCGGCATCGAGACGCAGTTTGCCGACGAGCTGCACCAACGGCTCGGCTATGCGGTCGAGCTGTATGATCCGACCATAGCGCTGGAGGTGGAGGCGGTCGAGGCGTCGAAGCTGCGCTCGTTCTCGGCGGCGCTGGGACTGGCGTGGGGGCTCAGCCGCGAGGGGCTGCTGGCACTGGACTTCCTGAATCCGAAACGCCCGGTCTCCTCACGTGAAACCTTCCAACGGCGGGCGCGAGCGGCGGTCCTGGCAGCCAGCGTTGTTCTCGTGGCGGCGGCGAGCGGATTCGGCTATTGGTACTGGACCTTGAAGACACAGCGCGACGACCTGCGGGATGCTAATGCGGTCGTCCGCGCTGATATCAAGAAGAAAACCGAGATTTTGAATCAGGTGGAGCGCACCCGGGAATGGGAGCTCGAAGCCGTTTGGCCGGAAGAGTTGCTCACACTTAGCCAAGCCGCGATCGAGCCGGGCAAGCAGATGCTGGTGCAGGGCATCGAGTTCGAAAGCGGCGCCCGCAATCACCGCATCACGCTGCGAAACGTGTACGCCTCGGACGTGCAGGTGCTGAAGGATTACCTAGCGGCGCTCAACGCGCTGGAGGTGAATGGAGACCTCCCCTATAAGGCGGTCGACAGAACCTGGAACGAGATTGGCGGGGGCACGAAGTTCAAGTGGAAAACCGATATCGACATCAAGCTGGTCAAGCTGCTCGAGGAGCAGGAAGAAATCAAGCGGCGCGAGAAGGAACGCAAGAGCCCCAAATCGTCACGCTCACGAAAAAAGTAGCAGGATGGCCCGACGGAGTTGATCGATGACGCGACGCGAGAAGATAATAGCCCTGTGTGTGGGGGGCACGCTGGGCGGCCTCGGGCTGGTTTGGGCCGCCCGCAATGTGGTGGTGGATCCGTTCCTCGAGGTGCGGGAGCAGATCGCGGTCGAGCAGACGAAGCGGGTCAAGCTGAAGAAACAAGAGAGCAACCTGGAGCGGGTCAAGAAGGACTGGGCGGAGCTGACCGCCCGCACCCTGGCCGCCGACCCGGAAGAAGCCCAGCGGCGGTTCCGCACGAACATACATGAGTTGCTCGAACGGCACGGTCTGGTGAACGACCCCAAGACGAAGGACTCGAAGGTCAGTCCCGGGGCCATCAGCCTGGACAAGAACGGGTTTTACAAAGTCCCGGTGAACGTCAACACCACCGGCACGCTGAAGCAGATCGTCGGCTTTCTGTGCGACTTCTATCGCCAACCCTACATCGCCCGGCTCGACAAGGTGACCATCGGCGCGGACAAGAGCGTGATCAGCGATGCCAACTCGCCCCGCCGCAGCAGCACGAATGATAAACGCACAAGATCGCGCACCTCGCGGCGCAGCTCTCGCCGTCGGCGAACCAGCGCCCCGATCGGGCCGGACGGGCCGGTGCTGACGGTCAGCATCACGGCAACGACGCTGGTGCTGCCGAAGGTAAGCGACATCAAGCCCCGGCCGATTGAAGAGCTGGTGGAGTTGGAGACGGGGTCCCTGCTGCACGAGCTCGCCGCGTTCAACGAGATCTCCGAGAAGAACCTGTTCAAGCCGTATCAGCCGCCGCCGTCGCCGCCGCCGGTGGCGGTGGCGCCGGTGAAGACACCGGAAGTGAAACAGACGGAGCCGGTTAAGGAGCCGTCGCCGCCGGTGGTCAAGGTGGACCCGCGTGCTGGGGCCGGCCAGCTTTACGTGCGGATGACGTCGCTGCTGAACGGACAGCCGGTCACGTATGTGTTCGACGAGAATAGGTTGGTCGACCCGCCCAAGCAGTTTTTCCACGACGACGAGATCGATGACGGCGTGCTGCTGCTGATCCACCCGCGCGGCCTGGTGGTGCGGGTGACGGCGGAAAACGGCCGGCAGACGGATTACTTCTATTGCCTGGGAGACAGCTTCGCGGACCGGGAGGAGTTGAGTCCGGAGTTGCATCCGGAGGTTTGGTTAGCAATCCAGGACGAGTTTCCATCCCCGGACTCGCCGGAGCAACCGCTACGCGACAGCTAACTGTTTATCGACACGGAAGTTGAGTCACTAGTGCAGTTGCGGGTCAGCGGTTTTCGGACTGCCACCTGGGGGGCGTTTCAGTGTATAAATAGCGGACCCGTCAGTTGCGGGGTCTGCGCCGACAGCGAATCGGCTTCCGGCCCCGGCGGAAACGTCGCCGACGGGGTATGTTTGAGGTGTGGTAACTGAGGCCGTTGCTAACGGCGGCCCCTTTGGAATGGACAGGGAGCCCCGAAATGGGGTTTCCGTCAGATCGTCGAAAGAGGTGTGGGCATGACGCTGCGGACGACCCAACGCGGACTTGTCAGCTTGATTCTGGGCATTGTCTTCGGTTTGCCGCTCGCCGGCGCGCAGGTGCAACAGGAGCCGCCCAAGGCGCCCGAGAAAAAGTCGGAGCCGAAGAGCAAGCCGACGACCCAGCCGGTGAAAACGCCGGACTCGGAGAAGTCGCAGGTGGCACTTGAGAAGCTCAACCGCATGCGGGAAGAAATGCAGCGTGAGGATGAGCAGAACAAGCCACCCGGGGAAGCCAAGCCGCCGGCGAGCGTGCCGCGGCAGCCGCCGGCCCGCGGCTCAGCGGGAGCTTCGCCCTCCCCTCCGACGACGCAACCCATCCCCTCCGAGAAGAAGCCGCAGACCTTGCCGATCCGGCCGGCGGAGAAACCCCAGCCGACGCCGATCCGGCCAGGAGAAAAACCCAAGACACGCCCCTCCCTCGACGAATTGAAGCAACAGGCCGGCGCGTCAACGCAACGGGCCGGGTCGCGGCGGCCACAACCGCCGAGGCCCGAGCCGCAGCCGGGTGACGTTCCGGACGACTTCGTCGGCCCGCCGCAGCGGCT
>JAGMDK010000551.1 GCA_023128695.1 Phycisphaerae bacterium | reverse complement strand
CCGGGCCCCGTACCGGCCGTGGGAACGTGACAAGGTGTCAAGGTGATAAGGTGCCAAGGTAACAAGGTCTAGTTTCCAGTTTCTAGTCTCTAGTTTCAAGATGTCCCGGCCGTATCACCGGCTGGAAGCCGGCGGCAATAAAAGCACGCGGAATGTGATTGCGGTGTCGACCGGCTGCGTGGCGGGTCCGCCGGGTTGGTCGAATGTCGGCCAGGCCCCGGCCGGACTACCGGCGAACAGAAGTCCGAACAGACGCTTGGTCAACTCGGGCGAGAGCGACCATTCCCCAAGCTTTTCAGCCGACCTGGCCGGCCGCGAAGGCGGCCTCCGAGTGGCATTAATCGACTCGCGCTGCGCCCCGGCCGGCCTCGTGCCGCGCGCCCCCGTGGGCGGCTGTCCACGACCCCCGTGGCGACCACGAGCAGGGCGTTGTGCTCGCTCGGCATCATCCGGAGCGCCCTTGCCTCGGGCTTCGTCACGCGCGAGAGCATCTTCTTTGCTTTCACCGCCCTTGCCCGCGGGTGGGGCCGCGGACGCTGGAGAACCTCCCACCGCCGATGATTTCTTCGCCCGCGCGGCGGGGATGCCGGTTGCCACGGGCTCCTCCCCGAGAATAGAGCTCCCGCCCATGAAGCTCATCCGCACGCGAAATTGATTTGGCGCCTGCGCGGCAAGCTGATCGATGCGGCGATTCAATTCCGTGGCCTGGATCTGATAGACATGCTCGACAGCTTGTCGCCCCGCGATCGGCGGGGGCTCGAAATCAGCCGCTCCGCCCGCAAGCATACGAGACCGCTCACCGCCGTCGGTGTCACCCCGGCGTCTTGTGCTCCCCCGCTTGTCGGCGAGCTCATCGACGAACAACCCCAGATGCGGCGCCGTCCATCTCGCCAGCAACTGTTTCGTCGCCGCGTATTCGACCTTGCTCCGCGGCGTAATCACGATACTTACCAGCGGACCGTCGTGCTCGCCCAACGCTATATGGTAAGTGTACTTGTCGGCCGCGGTGGCCTGTTTTGCTTTTGCCTCATCCGCCGCCGGGCCGTAGTGCAGGTACATGTCGCCCGTGGAATCTTCGGCGGTTGGGCCGCGGCCCACGTCCAATTCCCTTCGCAGAGCGTGTACGGGAGCTTTGGATTTCCGGAAATCCACCACGGCGGGGCCGGCCAAGTCCTTCAGGTCCGCGCGGGCGATGACCGCCTCAGCCTCAATTTCAGCCCCTTCTTCGCTATTCTCTGCCGTTACCAGGGCACGGAACTCGGATTCAGGTCGAGGAGCGCTGGGGGCCTCCGCCAAGTCGAGTCCCGTTGGCGAAGTCGGCTGGAGAACCTGGTATCCAACGAACACGCCGGCTGCGATCACCGCCGCCGCCGCGCTTAGCCGCGCGAACAGCTTGATCACCCGGCTGCGACGAGCCGCTTGCCGGTCGTCGAACAGGGGCCGCCGCTCGGCGTGACGCGACATGGCGGCGGCCAGCGCGTCCGGGGCCGACCGCCGGGGCAGTGTCGCGAGCAGATCGGCGATGTCACGCAGGTCATCGAGCGTCCGTCGCGCGTCGTCCGACTCCGCCAGGAACTGCTCGACCTCCCGCGCACGTTCGGCGCTCAGCTCGCCGTCGAGGTGCGCTGACAGGTCGGTCTCCAGATTATCACGCTTCCGCCTGTCCAATGGGTTTCCTTTCATCGCGCAGCAGTCCACGGAGCATGAGCCGCCCGCGGTGTATCCGGCTTTTCACCGTGCCCACCGGGACGCCGAGGATTTCCGCGATGCAGGCGTAGTCCAGGTTTTCTATATCCTTCAAGACCACCGCCGCCCGAAATTCGTCCTCCAATTCCGCCAGGGCCGACTCCACTCGTTCGTGGAGTTCGCGCTGCTCGGCCGCCCGGGAAACGTCGCAGTCCCGCTCGGAAGCGACCGGAGTTGGCGGATCGTGCTCCTCGTCCAGGCCGCGATCGAGGGATTGCAGCGCTCGGCGGCTTTTCGTCCGGCGTTGGGTCAACGTCAGGTTGACCGCGATGCGGTACAGCCA
>JAGMDK010000550.1 GCA_023128695.1 Phycisphaerae bacterium | reverse complement strand
GCCCACTACATGCTCCGCTGGGTCGCCACGACCGGCGAAAAGGGCCGGTGGAGCGAAACGGCCAGCGCGACCGTGGGGGCATAGGAGGCATCATGGTTCGCACACCAGACAAAGTCTCCGTGCGATGCGCCTGCGGGGATACCCACGAGTTTTCCCGGCAGCACGCGGGTCGCATCGCTCGCTGTCCGAAGCTGAATCGAAGGTTCCGGGTTCCTGACTGCGATGGCACAGCCGCGTTCATTGATGAAGCGCGGCCACCCGCGAGTTCCAACGAAGCTGCACCACCCGAGACCCAAGCCAATTCGCCAAGCGTCGGCATGGGTGGACGGCTCGTCAAGCGGGTGACTGACCTCTACGATGCCCACAAACAAAAACGCGAACTTCATCAACAGACGCATTGTCGATGCCCCCATTGTAATGCGGAAAACCTGACAGCAGATTTCATGTGCGCAAAGTGCGGGTGCCCACTCCACGATCAACAACAAGCATTCCTTTTCATGGAGAAGAAGCGCCAAGAAGCTCATGAGGTCAAGCTGGCTCGAGGCGGGGGCGCTCACCCGCCGGCAACTCCACCCCGATTAGAACATGGCCACGTCCCGCAAGCTCCTTCAGTAAATGTCCATATGCCGAGGCGCACGTCAAGTCTCGGTGTTGTCTCTCTGATACTCGGCGTCGTAGCATTCCTTCTCTGCTGGATCCCGCTAGTGGGGATGCTGAGCATTCCGTTGAGTGCGCTCGGCCTGTTGCTCGGGGCCATCGGCTTGCTCGTCGCTCTCACACGGCGCGGTTCCGGGATTGGGTATCCTATCGGCGGTGGTGTCGTTTCCGGGTTGGCGCTAGCCATCGGGATCGCACAGGTCGCCGCGGTGGGCAGCGCTGTTAGTGCCGTGGCCGAGCGCCCGTCGATGGCATTGTTCGGCAGAGAACAAGGCAAGGACGAATCTAACACAATTGGCATCGGACAAACGCTAAAGCTGGGAAACATAGAGGTACGTCCGTTGGGTGTTTGGAAACGCAGGGTAAAGTACCCGAGAGGGAGTTACTTCGACACGGAAGAGACACTTTATGAAACGGACGAGCCTGTATTGGTGCTTGCCTTTGAGGTCAGTAATCACTCGACGGGAGAAGTGTTCGATCCTCTTGGTCCAGGAGATGCTTGGGACTACTCATCCATAACGGATGAATACGGCAACCGTAGTCTTGCACATAAGATGTTCGATCTCGATTTGCGGAGTTTCGAGGGACATCCCAAGGAGGACCTGCAGCCTGGCACCAAGAAAAATGTGATGCTCCTCGTTGACGAGCTTACCAACCCCAATGCAACATCTTTCACTTGGAAAGTCAAGTTCATTGTGTCAAACAAGTTCTCCTCGGAGACCGTGTGCGTCAAATTCTCGGCCGCCGATGTCAAGCCGTGACGGGCGGGTGGCACTGTCGGTGTGCCACTGAGCTTGAGCACTGCGCAATGAGGCGATCGATCGCTCAGGGCCGCTCCCAAGTGGATCATCCCGCCAGATTCCGTGTGCCGCGCGTTGGAAAGGGGGCCGGGCCAGGTCAAATGGGAAATGTCCGGTAGTCAGGAGAAATCTGCATGGCGAGTTACGTGAAGATACAGATCGAACATGACAAGTACGTGGGACTTGAGACAGACCTACTGCCCCCAGTCGGGACCAGGATCGTCGCCCACAAGCATCTTTACGACGGTGGGAGCTATCCCATCCTTGAGGTGGTCTCGCACGAGTGGCGGATTGAGGATGCGGTCGCAGATTCGCTGACAGAAGAGGCGGGACCCAAACTGATAGTATTGGTTAAGACCCGCATCGTCGAAGAATAGCGGATCAGATCCGAACGCTCTTCCCCATGCGGGTGGGTTGCTCTTCGTCCCCGCAGAAAAGCCGCTGCACGCTCTGGGCGGCTCGGCCGGTGGCACTGACGGTGTGCCACTGCGCTTGAGCAGTGCGACCTCGGTAGCCGGGTAGTGTGCGTCCCTTGACGCACCATTTGGATGTTGGCCTCGAATTGGTGCGTCCGGGCCGCACGCTACCATTGGCTGAAAGCTGAGGGCTGATAGCTGATCGCCAAACCCCGAACCCTGAACCCTCCGTCTCTGATTCGCCGGCGAGACGCCCACCCCACGCACGGCATCCGTGCATAGCGAGCCCGCGCGCGATCTCCCGAAGTTGCAGCGGCTTTCGACCAAGGAGCGATTACGCGTACATGCGCCTTGGAGCTGACGCACGTGAAGCCGGCCCGACAGAAGGAGATTCTCACGGCGATGAAGGGCTACAAGGACTACAGTGTGGCCTTCGCCCAGAGCCTGATACTGAAGACGCCACCACCCTTGCGTGCGACACGGAAGGGGCCGGGTGCCACTGCTCTTGAGCAGTGCGTTCGCGAGGTGACGGTTCCGCCCAGAGCACTGTTGACGCCTCGGCTGCGTCGTACGCGTCCCGAGCATTGCCGACAGCCGCTGCGAACACTTCTCGTGCAAGCTCGCCAGAGCCGTGGGTTGTTCAGCTTGGTATGTGGGCGTCGACTGGTCGCGTCCCGGAGTAGGTCCCGGACTTCGGTGGGCAAGCTCCTGAACCGGGGCTCTGTCCTTTGGTGGATCACTGTCGCCCTGCGGTCTGCCGCAAGCAGCCGTCGTCGTCGGGTTCTCACTGAACGCGGGACCCGACGATGATGGCTTAGGCAGACTGCCAACGCGGCTGCGGCTGTGCCGCCGCCCCCCTGCCGGTAATGCCTGAGTCAGAGGGTTTTTACTTTACCACCAGAGAACTTTGAGCGTCAAACAGCGAGAAGAGCGTTAGCTGCCGGCTTTCGGTTGCGACTGGTTGTCGTGCTTGCTTTTTCCTCATTCTGAGTCCTCTCGCAAAAAGGTTGGTCTGGTTCCCTTCGCCGGAAGCTGAGGGAGCCTGACCAACCGCCGAGAGGACGGGCGGAGAGCAAGACGGGCAGTAGGTCGAAGCGTTGGGCAATGGGCGTGACAGGCCGTAGTGCCTGGCGCGAACGTTGCCGCTTTGACCGGGAGCAACGCTCGTAACCGTCTTGCTCGGAGCAACCCGAGGGAAAAGCAAGCCAGTCGGCGGGTCGAGTGAGCGGGCAGGTGTTGCTGCGGTTGCTGTAGTCATGCTGAATCTCCTGTGGCAAGCTCGGGATGGACGTTGGCGAGAAGCTCGTAACCCGCGGGTGCTGCGCCCGGGGTGACGTGAACACTGTTGAGGCAAATGTCGGCGAACTCGCACGTGCCGCACGTGAACCGGTGCACGTTGCGGAACCAGCGGCCGTGTCGCCGGCTGTCGAGAAGCTGCTTGGCCTGCTGCCAGAGCTCGATCTGAAACTCGGCCAGCTCGTCTTCGAGATGGGGGACCTCGCGGCGCTGGAAGTAGTAGTCCGGACGAACGCCGATGTCGTGAAGCAACCGCACGCCGTACTGTTCCGGCGTCTCATCGCGCTCGCGCTGGCTGGCGTAGAGGCGACCGTCGGCCAAGCGCACGATCGCGTCGATCTTGCCCGCGAGAGCGAACGCGCGGCTCGCGCGGCCGGTTTGCGGATTCACGAGCGGCAACTCAAAGGTGCGCTCGACATCGATGATCTCGACATCGTCGTTCTCGTATCGCCAGAAGTGGCCTGTCAAAAGTTGCCGAACAACCTCGCACTCGACCCGCCAACCGAAGTCATCCGCCCATTCGGACACGTGTTCGTAGCCAGCGGCGACCTGGCCGATCGCCTCAGCGGCGTTTGCGCCGCGATTGTGCAGTTCAAGCCCACGGTGCCGCTTGGCATGCCGGCCTTCCCCTCCGCGGGCTGGAGAACCTTGGTGCTTTGGTCCGGGTCACTTGCAGGGCGCGCCACCTCCTGATCCTCTTTCGCGCGTTGTCCGGCGCGGTCCATCATTTTCTTGAAGGTGGTCTCAGCACGCTGGCGGAAACGAGCAGCAACTTCGGATGCCTGCACGCACCTAGACCGACAGATTTCGAGAAGGGCGTTGACGAACTCCTGGTTCTCGGGGCTAACGGGGCCTGACGCGAGCATGTATGCCTGCGCCCGCCCAAGGAAATCCATGACTGGCGGTCCGATGCAGTCCTCCCAACCAACGTCGAGGTCAGAGCATGGAAACAGGTTCGGTGCGACGGGCTCAAAACCTCCGGGAAAATCGGCGAACTCGGGTAGGGCCAGCAGATCTTCGATGGCCTTGACGATCTGGAGATACCAGCCGTTCAATTCCATGCCGACCCACCCGATAGGGCTGTTGGCTACCGCCTCCACGATGTTGTGATACGCCGACGCCTTCGCAACTTGTGCCGTCGCCTCCAAGACGGTCTCGCGTTGGCCCGGGGGCACCTCGTGATCGTGTGAGTTTGACTCGACGACCGCGCGAGCCCTCGTGATCCCATACGGCGTTGCCGTCACGGCCGAACGCCATCCGGAGCCACTTGGCATGCCGGGTCGCCAAGCATCGTATTGCTGTTGTTCCATGAAGCCAACGCGGATAGCTTCCGACACCGCGGTCTCCACTGCCCGGGTCACCGCTTCAGGTTGACGGTCATGCCAGATGAGCCCCACCATCTGCTTGCCGATCTGTTCCAATGCCTCACGCTCGATCCATCCGTGCGATTGAATCTGCGGACCGCTGTACCCGAAAGGCAGGTGCGTTGGGTTGTACTGCGGCAACCGCGCGAGAAGCGACACAAGCAGCGACATGGCCTGCTCAAGGTGTGAATGCTGCCGTGAATGCGCCTGTCTAATCAGCCCTGAAACCCGTCGGAGGTCGGCGAGCCACTCCGGCGTGACCTGCTCAGCGTCCTGCGAGACGTGGCAGATCTGCAGCAGAACCTCGTCTGTCAGAATGCTGCCGTTGCCTGCCGCATCTACGCGCGCTGCCCCGAGTGGCGGATCGGAGTTCGTTTTCCCGCGAGACCGTACAGCGCGATTCCTCAGTGATTCCTCCCATCGCCGCGCACTACGGCGAGTTGGGGCTGCCGTCGGACGTGCCGACGCGGCTCAAGGTCGCCCGGATTGACTGGGACGGGGCGTATGCCGAGCACACCGCCGCCCGGCAGGCCGCCGCCGCCGCCCGCCGGTCCAGGCCCTTTTGTGGCACCGGCATCTTGCCGATGATGAGTGACCGACGCCCAGCAGGCGGCCCTGGGGATCACCGTCCGCGACGCCGAGCCCACGCCCGCCCCCGCGCCGACCCCGCGAAGCGGGCAAAATAACCCGCCTTCGGCGGGCGGCCTCTGGTCAAGGTCGATTTCTCCAAGCGTCTGCGGCACACGCTGCGCTACGCCGACGAGTCCACGCCCACCCGCCGCGCCCG
>JAGMDK010000055.1 GCA_023128695.1 Phycisphaerae bacterium | reverse complement strand
ATCCTAAGTCCGACAGACTGCTAGTGGCACCCGAACAAGATGACGGTGGAGACTACCACGCGGATCTTGAGAACAGCGCGGCGTTGAAGCGACTGGCGCGGATTAACGACATCGCGCTTGTTGTGGTGGCAGCGCTGCGGAAGTACGGGCGGAAGGACGCGGACGCAGTGACTTCACTTGATGACGTGCTGGGGGCCGGACGGATCGTCTACGACGCGGTAAACGTGGTTAATGTTGATTGCGAACAGGCGGACGTGACACTCGGCGTAAAGCCGACCGGATTGGTCAAGTTGCTCCCGCTGAAAACCCGCTATTCTGGACTCGGTTCCACGAAACGGGAGCTTTGCTTCCGGTGGCAACCGGGTAGCGGCCGGGTGGCGGACTTGGAGCCGGAAAGGATGTCCGGCGGCCGATGTTCACACGCGCAAAGAGAGAAAAAAAACGGATTGATTTGACAACGGCAGCGGGCGCGATGATACTTAACATCGTGACGAGACTGTCCAAGGAAATACCGACGATGACCGAGCTACTTCGGAAAGCACTCGCCGAGGCCGAATCAGTGCGAGCCGTTGCCAAGGCAACCGGCGTTCAACAGGCTTCGCTTGTGCGTTTCCTTAAAGGCGAGCAGTCGCTTCGGCTCGACATGGCCGACAAGCTCGCCGCGCATTTTGGAATCCAGGTCAAAATGGGCAGAAAGGAGAAATCACAATGAAGAACGCAGCAAAAACAGTTTGCCTAACTGGGGCGCCAATAGCATTCATCGTGCTACTACTCATTTGCGTTGTGTTGGCGAGCGGGGGCATCACGACGGGCGACAATGACAAAGTGCCGAATGTCATTCGTGCGAAACGCGTTGAAATCGTTAACGATGATGGAAAGACCGTGCTGCGTTTGGAGACTAATCCGAAGGGGGACGGGCGGGTTTTAATCTATTCATGCCGAGGCGATCTGTTGCTTCAGATTCCTGCGGATGCCAAAATGCCAGACAAAGGTCCATCCCTGAAGGGCGATTGGCGGGACAAAGAGAACTGGCGCAAGTTGAAGCGCGGCATGTCGAAAGATGATGTGCGCCGCTTGCTCGGCGAACCCCAGAAGATCACCGAAGTGACCGACCAATCCTGGTGGTATTACGGCTGGCCGGGAGGGGGGAGAGTGGAGTTTGCCCCTTCCGGCGTGATTGGGTGGTCCGAGCCGTGAGCCGAAAACGATAGAAGGACGCGAATCATGTCATCGCTATTCCGAAAGACCGTAACGCGACCGCTGCCCAAGGGGGCAACGGTTGAGAATCGTGATGAAGTTTGCGCGGGGCAAGCAGTCGTTGCGACTGGACATGGCCGACAAGCTCGCCGCGTACTTCGGTGTCGTCGTTAAGCACGGAGCGAAGAAATGAACAAGGTATCCAGCAAATTCCATGTGGTCGCGTTCCTCTTGGCTTTGGCCATGGTCATTCCGCTGAGCGGCTGCAATACTCTTGCCTCTGCCATTGCCCGATCCCGCGTTACCACATCCCAATCCGACGTGCGCGATCATCATGTGCAGGTGATTTCCGATCCGCCGGGAGCCCGAATTGAGGTGAACAACGACTACGTCGGCGAAGCGCCGCTGACAATTAAGATGCGTGGCTTGAATGGACGTGTGGCGGAGGCCTACATCGTACGTGCGCTCCCGGTGGAGTATGGCTGGGTGCAGACGAAACTGTTTCAGCACTGGGAGTACATTGAGAGCGATTCGATTCCAAAGAGGATCTTCTTTGACATGCTGCTAAAACCACGTGCAGATATTGAAGTGGATATCAGACAGCCGAGGTAGCCGACGCATGGCGGGCGTGGCTGGTCGATAGCGAAGGGCTGTCACCGGCAACCGTCGCACGCCGGGTGATTGCGGCCCGCACAATGTGGCGCAAGGCGATACGCTGGAAGCTCGGCGCAGAGAATCCCTTTGACGGCGTGAGGGGGGGGCACCAAGCGAATGAGAGCCGCAAGCGATTCATCGCCCGCGAAGATATCGAGAGCGTGATTGCGGAAGCGCCGGATGCAGAATGGCGCGCAATCGTCGCCCTGGCACGGTACGGCGGCTTGCGGATGCCGAGCGAGGCGTTTGCCCTGCGGTGGGGTGATATCAATTGGGAACGCGGCACGATCCGCGTTACATGCCCGAAGCTCGCACACCGAGAGAACCACGCATCCCGCGTGATTCCGCTGTTTCCCGAGCTACGGGAACCGCTGCTGAACCTGTTCGCCGAAGCGGAACCCGGCACCGAGTATGTCATCGCACGGCACCGGCTCGGCTGTGCAAACCTGCGGACACACTTCGAGCGGATCATCATGCGGGCCGGGCTGACGCCTTGGCCGCGTCTGTTTCACAATCTGCGGGCGAGCCGGGAAAGCGAGCTAATGCGGGAGTATGACCTTGCAACCGTCTGCCGCTGGATTGGCAATTCACCGGCGGTGGCCGCTCGGCACTACGCTATGAGCATCGACCTGGACGCCGACTTCCGGCGGGCGGTGGGATACGGGCCGGCCGAGGCGCAGCAAAAAGCGCAGCAGTCAGCGTCCGCAGACGATGAACATGCTGTGCCACGTGAGACGCCCGACCTCACCGAAACCTCGGAAAACAAGGGCTCTGACACGTTTCGGCACGCGCTCGTAAGTGCTGACACTGCAAGGAATTGGGCGTTACAGGACTCGAACCTGTGACCTCATCCGTGTGAAGGATGCGCTCTAGCCAACTGAGCTAAACGCCCGCTTCGCGCCGCCCGGAGCGGCACGCTACAGTTTCATTTTGGCCGCCGGGGGTGGGTTTCGTCAAGAGCGTCTGGACTCGAACCTCGGCGAATCCGGCCTCAACCTTTAATCACGCCAATCGGCCGCAGCCGGGCTACTTTTTTGCTGATGCCGGCTTTGTGTACCGCGTTGGCAACCTGGCTGACGTCCTTGTATGCCTCGGGTTGCTCCTCTGCTAATCCGGTCCGTCCGCGGGCGCGGGCCACTACGCCGCGGGCGAGCAGCTCCTTATCGATCGAACGTCCCTTGGCGGCTCGGATCGCGGCCGAGCGTGACATCAGCCGCCCCGCGCCATGGCAACAACTGCCGAATGTCTGCTCAATCGCGGCCGGTTGACCTACCAGCACCCAACTTGAACGCCCCATGTCGCCGGGGACCAGCACCGGCTGACCAACTTGCTGATACATCGGCGGAACCTCGGGATGCCCGGCCGGAAACGCGCGCGTCGCCCCCTTGCGGTGGACGCAGAGCATGCGCTGCCGGCCCCCGACGTCATACGGCTCCATCTTGGCGATGTTATGTGCCACGTCATAGATCATCCGCATGCCGAGCAACTCGGGCGGTCGCTTGAAGATGTCGGCGAACACGTTGCGGGCCAGGTAGGTCATGATCTGCCGGTTGGCCCAGGCGTAATTGGCCGCCGCCCCCATCGCGCCGAGGTAGCGCTCGCCCTCCCGCGATTGAACGGGGGCGCACACGAGCTGGCGATCGGGCAGCTCGATGCCGTACTTCCTGGGCACATCGCGGAGTTCCTTCAAGGCGTCATCGCAGACCTGGTAGCCGAGCCCGCGCGAACCCGAATGGATCATAAGCGTGATCTGGCCCTTTGAGAGCCCGAACGCCTCGGCGGCCTGCTGATCGGCGATCTCTTCGACGACCTGCACCTCGATGAAGTGATTGCCGCTGCCGAGCGTGCCGCACTGGTCGGCGCCGCGTGAGAACGCCCGCTTGGAGACGAAATCTGGGTTGGCGCCTGCCATACAGCCGCCGGCCTCGGTCAGACCCAGGTCGGAATCCCAGCCGAAGCCGCGCTCGACGACGAAGCGTGAGCCTTCGGTCATGATGCGGTGCAACTCGCCGCGGTCGAATTTGATCCGCCCGCCGCGCCCCACGCCGCAGGGCACGTTCTCGAACATGCTGTTGACGATTTTCTCGATGCGGGGCTGGACCTCGGGTAGGCTGAGGTCGGTGCGGAGAAGGCGGACGCCGCAATTGATGTCGTACCCCACGCCGCCGGGGCTGATGACGCCGCCTTCCTCGGGGTCGGTGGCGGCGACGCCGCCGATGCAGAAGCCGTAGCCCCAGTGGATGTCGGGCATGGCGAGCGAATTGCCGACGATGCCGGGCAGGCAGGCGACGTTGGCGACCTGCTCCAGCGACTTGTCGGTCCGGATCGTCTCCATGAGCGTGTCGTCGGCATAGATCATCCCATCGACCCGCATTTCGGGCTTGTACGATTTCGGAATCCGCCAACGGCAGCCGTCGAGGCGTTCGAGCGGACCGGAGTATGCTTCAGACATAGGGCACCTCGGAGTTGAGTTCAGAGTAGCGAGTTCAGAGGGGAATGTAGCGGCCGGGCTCCGTACCGGCCGTCGTGGTCGGCGAGTTTTTTCCCGTGTTCTACGTCCGGGACGGAGCCCGGACGCTACATTTTTCTGTCGATGCCGACTCTTACGGCGGACTGCTAACGTCTTTGCTCTGCACTTTTAACTCTTAACTCGACACTTATTATATATCCACTATGTACGTCGCTTCATAGCCGTCCGTTACGGGACGGATCGCTAATTCGTGGTAAGTGATCGCCTTCACTTCACGCTCGAAAAAGCTGCGGGCCTTGTCCACCGGCCGGGCCTGTCCCGCGACGACCAGCCGCTCCGGCGTGAACTCCCGCGCGTCGATATCCGTGAAGCAGCGCCGGCCTTCGTCAAAAAGATATAACAACTCGGCCAGATAATCGCGCAGCATGATAGCGGGATCGTCGCCGCTTATATCGATGGTCCGCGCGGTCGGTTCGCCGGCGGTCGCTATTTCTCCAATGATGGCGTAGAGCCCTTCGGTGCAGGGCTCGATCAGCCCCGGCAGCGACGGCGCCCGCACGCGGACCCCGATGTCGGCGGTGTGGTCGAAGAACTCGTATCTTGACATCAAAGCAGCTCACATTTCTCGCCTGGCGGCTCTTATTCTATCTGACCGTACCTTTCCGGGCGCTATCAGTCCGCCACAATAGTCGGCACGGCCCGAAGTATGTAGCGGCCGGGCTCCGTACCGGCCGTAGAACGCGGGGGCCCGCTTTGTCCCCCATGGCTTAGCCTGTGTTGGAACGAAGCGAACCAAACCGCTTGGGGGGATGAAATCGTGAACCCACGTTGGTACAACGTGGGCCACCCAGCCTTGCTTGTCCGCGACTGGTATGATCTGACGTGGAGACGTGCCGCATGGGCGGAAAAAGGAAACGAAAGGATAAGAAGCGCCGGGCCGAGCCCGATCAGCCGCCCGGGCAGTCGCCTCCAGCGGTTCTCGCCAGACGCGCGGCCCCGGCTCTGCTCTTGGTGCTGATGACAGTGCTGGCCTTGTGGCCCGCCACGCACTGCGCCTTCGTCTGGGACGACCGGGGCTTTGTCCAGAACAACGAGTTGCTGCGCTCGTTCGACGGGCTGCGGCGTATCTGGTTTGAGCTCGGGGCCCAGCCATATCAGTACTACCCCCTCGTGCACACGACCTACTGGTTTGAGTACCGCTGCTGGAAGCTGAATCCGGCCGGCTATCACGTCGTCAACATCCTCCTTCATACGCTCAGCACGGTGCTGCTCTGGCGTCTGCTGATCTTTCTCCAGGTACCGGGGGCTTGGGTGGCGGCCGCGGTGTTCGGATTGCACCCCGTCCACGTGGAGTCGGTCGCCTGGATCACGGAGCGGAAGAACGTTCTGTCCGGCGTGTTTTATTTATCCGCGGCCTTGGTCTACCTCCGCTTTGCGCTCTCGCCGCGCGCAGCGGCGGGCCGGTGGCGGTCCGCAAGATGGTACCTCGCGGCTTTGGCGCTGTTTCTGTGCGCCTTATTCAGCAAGACGGTCACCTGCACCCTCCCGGCGGTATTGCTGCTGGTGCTATGGTGGAAGCTCGGCCGCCTCCGCCGGTCGGATGTCCTGGCGATGGTTCCGTTCTTTGTCTGCGGCATCGGTTTCGGCCTGCTGACGGCCTGGATGGAGACGGACGTGAAGTACGTTTCCGCGGTGGGAGAAGAATGGAGCCACACGTTCGTCGAGCGTGGCCTGATCGCCGGCCGGGCGCTCTGTTTCTATGCGGGCAAGCTGGTCTGGCCGGAGCCGCTGATGTTCATATACCCGCGCTGGCGGATCGAGGCCGGGGCTTGGCCGCAATATCTCTACCCCCTGGCCGCGGCGGGCGTCATGCTGGCGTTATGGCTGGCACGCGGGCGAATCGGCCCGGGGCCCCTGGTCGCGGTCCTCTGCTTTGCCGGCACTTTGTTCCCCGCGCTCGGGTTCTTCAACGTGTACTTTATGCGCTTCACCTTCGTCTCTGACCACTTTCAGTACTTGGCCAGCATTGGCCTGATCGCACTGATTGTGGCGGTCGGTTACTACGCCGTGGGACGCTTGGGAGGAGTGGTAAAAAGAGCCGCCCCAGTCGGCGTGGCGTTCGTCTTGGTGACGCTGGGGATACTAAGTTGGCGTCAGACGCACGTGTATCTGAAGCCGGAAACGCTCTGGCGCGACGCAATTCAAAGCAATCCCGACGCCTGGATGGCACGCAACAATCTGGGCACCATTTTAAGAGCCCAGGGCAAACTTGATGAGGCGATCGGTCATTATCGTCAGGCCCTGCGGGCTAAACCCGACTTTACCGACGCGCACAACAACCTGGGAGTAGCGCTGGCTCTCCAAGGTGATTTGGACGCAGCGATCGGGCACTATCGTCAAGCCCTGCAATTCAACCCCGCTCTACACCAGACACAATGCAACCTGGGGAATGCGCTGATGAAGCAGGGGCAGGCGGATGAAGCGGTCGCGCACTATCATCAGGCTTTGCGGCACAAGTCCGACTTTGTCGAAGCGCACTACAACCTTGCCCTGGCACTGAAGAAGACCGGCAGCTTCGAGGAGGCGCTCGATCATTTCCGAGCAGCCTTGCGCCTGAAGCCGGGCTGGACCAGGGCCTCGGATAGCGTCGCCCGGCTGCTGGCAGAGCACCCGGACCTCGCCGGCGGCGAGGGGAATTAGCTACTCGCCGCGGAAGTTGGCTTCGACCGGGGAATGTAGCGGCCGGGCCCCGTACCGGCGGTAGGGGGTTGGCCCACGTTCTCCGAACGTGGGGGCATCGACGAACACGGTCGACCCGCCTCGTGGAAGACGGATCAATGCACCTGCGGCTTGCGGCAACGGAAGGCGGCGTCGTTTTTCTCAAAGACCAGCCGAGCCTGCTGAGAGAGCGACGCGCGGGCGGCCCGCGCGAGCGACTCGGGCAGCTTGCCGTCGGGCTGCACGTCGGACAAGAGGAACGGCAGCTTGAACCGGAGGTAGGCCAGGAGATCTTCGTATTGCGTCGCCTCGAACGAGAGCGAGTTCTGGTAGTCAACCCGCTCCACATCTCCGAACCAGGGCCTCAACAGGCGCTCTCCATTGTCGGCGGAGAAGTTGCAAATGACGGGGAGCAGGTGCGAGTCGGACTCCGAAACGCCGACGGCACGCAACAGATCGCGGCCGGAGTTCTCGGTATGCGTTACCGTGATGAACAACCCCTCGGGAGCGAGTACGCGGGCCACCTCCGGAATGATATTCGGGAAGAAGTACAGCGCATAAGAGGCCACGACCAGATCGAAACCGCCGCTGGGCCAGTCGAGTTGCGCGCCGATTTGTTGACAGACGAACCGGCCTGAGCGTCCCGCCCCGGCAACCTGCGCGAGAAACGGTTTTTCGTTCGCCGCGCACGCATCCACGCCCACGATGCGGGCCTCGGGAGCAACCCGCCCGGCGAGCGTTGCGGTCATGAAACCGAACCCGCAGCCCAGATCGAGCACCGTCCGGGCGAAAGAGAGGTCGAGCCCGTGCAAAACGGCCTCACGCACGTCGGCGGGGTTTGTGGACCGGCGCCTGATGATGTCCGAAATGTCGGCGTGCCGCGACGGATTCTCAAAGGATGATAGCGATGAATTAGTCATTAGCCTTCATTATTCCTCCGGGTACGCAGCCGCATCAAGACTAGGCTTTGTCGAAAAAGTAATGTAGCGTCCGGGCTCC
>JAGMDK010000549.1 GCA_023128695.1 Phycisphaerae bacterium | reverse complement strand
TTGCTGACCGCTGAATGCTTACGAACAATTGATTACGGTGGGTCCCTGGCGCGCACACCGGAGCAGGGGGGCATAAGAAAACCGGCCGCGCGAACGTCTGTCCGCGCGGCCGGGCGATATCAACTGCTATTCGCGAGTTCGGAAACGGCTATCTGATGGCCAGATCATCCGGGACACGAACATCGACCCAATTGGCCCACGCGGACTGGGCGAAGGCCGTCGTCGGGTTGCGGACCCAGGCGTCATAGTCCGCGCCGATGTTGCCGAACACGTTGTTCGACACGCTTTGGATGATAGCCTGCCCGGTAGCGGTGTACATCGTCTGATAGTCGCCGTAATCGGCGTAGTTGCAGCCGGTCAGTCCGCCGACTCCAAAGGCACTGAAAGCCGACCCGCCCAGAGCGAGCAGGATCAACGTTCTCTTGATCGTCAACATTTTTTTGTTCATGCCAGTTCCTCCGTGATTTTCGGATTCTTAGGATTCGTTAGGTTAATTGCATACCACAAGCTAGAACGCCACCTGGAGCTGGATACGCCAGATCAGGGCGTCGTCGTTTACATTTGCCAAGCTGTAAGTCGAACTGGAGAGTGGAACCTCCGAAATCTTCGTCACGTCCGTCTGCAATTTGACTTTGTGGCCTTCGATGTAGTAGTTGAGGCCGCCGGCATATATCCAGGTGCCTTCCTGGCCGCTCGACAGGGCCGAAATGCCGCCGACGCGGCCCACCAACTCCAGTTTGCGCTCCAGACCCGGGATCGGCAGGAAGTAGCCGCACTGGAGGTACGCTCCGTGCTGCACGTTGGTGGAGTCGTCCCCGGTCAGCATGAACAGCGGGGTGAAAGGGGCGTGGGCGGCGTCCCGCACGTCCAGAATGCGCAGCGCGTACTCGGCGATGGCCGAGAAGCCCTGCCACTTGAACCCGGCGTCAAACCCGAACTGGTTGATTTGCAAGCCCTCGGAACTCGTCACGCCGAACCCGCCTTTACGGAAGAACGTCTTGCGCGGGAAGGGGATGCGCAGCGTTCCGTCGTGATCATCCTCGTTGAACGCGTAGTGGAACCCAATGTTGAGCGCCGGGTCCGTATGGAAGCCCATGTCGCACGGTTCGGTGAGCTCGCCAGCATCCTCCGGGTGCTCGCACGTGCCACCCAGGATGGCCCAGACCGTCCGGAACACGATCGCCGGATTGTTGTCGTGCCCGTTCGCGTACAGGTCCTCGTCGTTCGTGATGGTGCGCGTCGTATGACTGCCAAGCGAGTTCAGCAAGTCCAAGCGGTACTCGCCCTTCCCATCGAACAGTTTGCCCCAGAACCGCACGCCGGTGCCGCGATCGATCCCGAAGACCGCATCCATCATCGGGTACTCCACGAACTGCATCGTGGCGATCGAGTTGGCATGGGCCCGCGTAGCCCCCACCAGGAATATACCGGCCTTGAACTGGAACTCGTCGATGAAGCGGTAGTTGACCCACGCGTACCGCACGCGGGCATCGTAGGCCCCGGCCTGCCCCATGGCCAGTTCGAGCAAGTAGGTTAGATCCTTGCTGTACGCGTGACCACTGAACCGGAACCGGATCCGGTTCATATCGAAACCCGTCCGGTCACTCCGCCGGAACCCCGGCGCGAGGTAGTGGTTCCGGCTCCGGGTGGCGTAGTGCGTCCAGCGCATTTGGAACACGCCGTTGAACTTCATCATGAACTTTTCGTCGCTGCTCTTGATGAAGAAGCCTTTATTGTAGCCCGCTTGGAGCATTGAGGGCATGAGGCTCTCGCGGAACTCCTGTTCGCTGAGCACCTCACGGATTTGCTGCTTCATCTGCTCGGTACGAGCAGCGTTCATGTCCTGCTGAGCGGTCGCGGCAACCTGCTGCTCCAAGGCCTCAAGCTTTTGTTGCTGAGCCTCAAGCAGGGCCTCCAGCCGGGCGACTTGGTCGTTCTGGTTCGCTCCATCGCCGGCCAGCACGGGCCCGGCAAAAACGCCGACAGCGATAGCGCCCAGGAGGCATACCCGATGCAGTCGTCCTGACATCATCAAATTCTCCTCTCTTACTGTTTCACCATTTCGTTTGAATTTCGAATATCCGCCGGCCGGGCTTCACGCCGTTGCCGACAGGACCAATACCCACAGTCTGATACCTGGACCAAACCTCAAATCAGACACGCGCATACCTATACCGCGCAATAGTATGCACGCAGTGTGCCACACCAAGAGTCGTCACGGAATAGTCCATAAGTTGCTGCTGCAAAAGAAGTTGCATCTATCAACGCCGTGGGCGTTACGACCGGCCTTCAGAGGCCAAGTGACGTAATTCCGTCGCTCGCACGCCAGAATGGAACGCAACCTATTGAAACATATAGCGTTATGGCAAAATAGCCGATTACCGGGCCTGGCCGGCCGTGGCGGAGTTGCGTCACCTGGGGTGCCCGCGCTAGGCCCGGCATTTATGCCGGGTATCGAGACATCCTCACCGCCCTTCTCCAGGCCCGCCGCGTGGGTGCCCCATCCCGTTCCAAGTGCCTGTTTGGCAGGCACTCGCCCGCAATCCCTTTTGTGATACTCATGCTCAGCGACAGTTGACATCAGCCGGGCAGGTCGATTTACTACGCCCGTACGCGAGTCTTTTATCCGAAATGTAGTTGCTTCCTACTTGAAGAATACGAGGTGTGGCACCGGCATTTCTTCGGCTTCGCTCAGGACAGGCTTGCCAGTGGCCCCACAGGCTGGAAGCCTGTGCCACATGTTTACAGGCTGGAAGCCTGTGCCACACGTTCACAGGTTAGAAGCCTGTGCCACAAGCGAGGACTGCGAGCCATGATTCTTGCCCTGAGTACGTATTACATCATTGTTATTGCTGCCGTGATCATCCTTCTGATTGTGTGGTGGATCATCCGCAAAAAACAGATGAATTACTAGTCGGCAACTCAGCGCCACATGACAGCACCACACGAGCCGACACCATCCTGGCTGGCGTTTGCCCGGCAGGTGGTTGAATACGCCGCTCGGCGGGCTGACCCAGCCCGGGCCGGCCCCGCCCCCGCGGAGCTCCGTGCCCACCACGGCGTGTTCGTCACGTTGCACAAGTACGGCCGGCTCCGCGGCTGCATGGGCACCCTCGACCCGCACGAGCCGTTGGTGGACGCCGTTCGTCACGCCGCCGTTTGTGCTGCCTCTCAGGACCCGCGTTTCACCCCGGTGACGCCGGATGAGCTGCCCGATCTGCAAATAGAAGTATCGATCCTCTCGCCTCCCCGACCGATGGGCCGTCTCGAAGATCTGGAAATTGGCCGTCACGGGGTGATTGTCCGCCGCGGCAAGCAACGCGGACTGTTCCTGCCGCAGGTGGCCGTCACGCACCACTTCGACAAGGAGACCTTTCTGGCCCGCTGCTGTTCTGAAAAAGCCGGCCTCCCCTCCGACTCCTGGCGCGACCCCGAGACCGAAGTGCTGCTGTTCACCGCCGAGGTTATGTAGGAAGCGTAACCCTGCCGCGCTGGGTGCCAACCATGCACATCCTGCCCCACTATCAACATCTCCTGTTGCTGACCGAGGGGCAACTCGGAGTGTTCACGTCGAAGACGGCGGCCGTGCTGCTCCGGTATCGCTCGGGAGACGTTGTCGCCGTGGTGGATTCCGTCGCGGCCGGAAAGAACCTCGCTGAATTCATTCCCTGGGCGCCCCCGGTGCCGATCCTTGCCGACGTCGCGGCGGCCGAGGCGCTCAAACCCGACGCGTTGGTCATCGGCGTCGCCCCGGTCGGAGGAAAGCTGCCGGCGGCGATGCGCCAACACGTCCGCGCCGCCCTGCGAGCCGGGATCGACGTCATCAGCGGATTGCACGGCTTCCTCAACGACGATGCTGAGTTGGCCGCCCTTGCAGCCGGCAGTGGTGCCCGGATTTTCGACCTCCGCCGGCCGCCAAGCGAGCGTGTGATCGCAACAGCCCGGGCGCTGACGACGCGCTGTCGGCGTGTGTTGACCGTTGGTACCGATGGCAACGTCGGGAAGATGGTCGCCGCGCTGGAGCTGGCCACCGCCGCTCGGCGGCGCGGACTCGACGCCCATTTCCTTGCGACCGGGCAGACGGGGATCATGATTGCGGGCCGCGGCATCACGATCGATGCTTGCGTGGCGGATTTCGCGCCCGGCGCGGCGGAGCAACTCGTCCTCGACGCCGCCCAGTGCGAGGTCTGCTTCATCGAAGGCCAGGGCAGCATCGCTCACCCCGGCTTCTCGGCGGTTACGCTGGCACTTTTGCACGGGACGTGCCCCGACGTACTGATACTCGTGCACCAACTCGGGCGGACGAACTACCTGGCCCCGCCGCACGGACCGCTGCCGCCCCTGGAGCGGTTGATCGACGCTTACGAGCAGGCCGCTGACCTGTTGCAGCCGGCGCGCGTTGTCGCGCTCGCGCTCAATTCGTTCGGATACACGGAGGAGGAAGCCCATAGTGCAGCGCGGCGAATCGAAGCCGAGTTGAAGCTGCCGGTTGCGGACCCGGTGCGTGACGGTTGCGAGCGGCTCCTGGAGGCGGCATTGGGTGCTTAACGGTCGTACCTTGAAGAAGAGCCGCGGGCTTCAGCCCGCGCGGTGTGGTCGTGACTAACTATTGCGGAGGGAGCTTGGTCAAGGTACACAAGACCCGAGGAGCCGCGGACTTCAGTCCGCGCGGTGCGGGCGTGACCAAGTATTGCGGAGGGAGCTTGGTCAGGGTACACAAGACCCGAGGAGCCGCGGACTTCAGTCCGCGCTCTGTCCCGAAGTCAGAAAAAGTCCGTCGCTCGGGGAGGGCGAGCCTCCCGGTGAGCCGTAGTGGGAGGGCGAACCTCCCGGCGAGCCGTAGTGGGAGGGCGAACCTCCCGGTGAGCCGTAGTGGGAGGGCGAACCTCCCGGTGAGCCGCGGCTCGGCAGGAGCCT
>JAGMDK010000548.1 GCA_023128695.1 Phycisphaerae bacterium | reverse complement strand
TGAATGCTTACTTCTCCATAAAGTTACCGTTGCCATAAAAAATGGTCACACCCGATTTTCCTTGACGCCCACGGCCGGCCTGTGCTAGCTTAATAATGCACGTCGGAGGGCGAGGAGTAACTGCGCACGGAGGCTGGTGAAATGGCAGGTTCAGTTGCAAATCCCACGCTGGAACCGGCGGTCGAGCACGAGACGCGGCTTCTCCCGCCTTACCGAGTAATTCTACACAACGACGACGTGAACACCTTTGAGCACGTGATCCGGGCGATACTCCGACTGACGCCGCTGAGCGGAAGGGAAGCGGTGCAGCGCACGCTGGAAGCACACGAGACGGGTGCGAGCCTGCTGTTGACGACCCACCAGGAACGGGCTGAACTGTACGTCGATCAATTCGCCTCCTTGAGCCTGACCGTCACTTGCGAGCCGGACGCGTAGTCGTACACGCTCGGCCGCGCGCCGCTACATTGTGTGTGGCACCGGCATCTTGCCGGCGTGTGGCACCGGCTTCCAGCCGGTGGGTCGTCCGGGACAGAGCCCGGGCGCTACATTATTGTGTGGCACCGGCTTCCAGCCGGTGGTTCGGCCGCTACAGTTGCGAGAGTCGCTTCGGCCGCGCCGCGATGACCTCCGGCGAACAACCCTCCTCGAAGAGCTTGAAATTTTCGATGAAGCGGGCCGCCAACTCGTCGTATTTCTTCCAGTATTCATCCTGGTTGTCCCAGGTGTTGGCCGGATCGAGCATTTCGGTCGGTATGCCGGGGCACGTGGTCGGAACCTGGAAGCCGAAGAGCTTGTCCGTGCGGCATTCCACGTCCGCCAGCAACCCGTCCAGGGCGGCGTTGAGCAGCGTCCGCGTGTGGGTAATGCTGATGCGGTGTCCGACGCCGAAGGGGCCGCCGGTCCAGCCGGTGTTGAGCAGCCAGCAGGTGCAGTCGTGCTCGGCCATCTGGTCGGCCAGCATCTTCGCGTACACGAACGGGTGGTGAACCATGAACGGTGCCCCGAAGCACGCGCTGAAAGTCATCTGCGGCGACTTGCCCACGCCCAGCTCGGTCCCGCCGACCTTGGAGGTATAGCCGCTAATGAAATGGTACATGGCCTGATCGTGGTTGAGACGCGAGATCGGCGGCAGCACGCCGGAAGCGTCGCAGGTCAGGAAGACGACGTTCTTCGGGTGGGTCCTGACCATGCCCTCGGGCACGATGTTGGGAATGAAATCGAGCGGGTACGAGGCCCGCGTGTTCTCGGTGAGCCCATCATCGTCGAGATCGCACCGCCGGGTGATCGGGTCGAAGATCACGTTTTCCAGAATGGTGCCGAAGCGGCGGGTGGCGTCCCAAATCTGCGGCTCGTTCTCGGCCGATAGTCGGATCACCTTGGCGTAGCAGCCGTTCTCGAAGTTAAACACGCTGCCGGCGCCCCAGCCGTGCTCGTCGTCGCCGATCAGTCGGCGTTTCGGATCGGCCGAGAGCGAGGTCTTGCCGGTCCCGGACAGTCCGAAGAACAAGGCCACGTCGCCGGCGGTACCGACATTCGCCGAGCAGTGCATCGAGAGGATGCCCTTGAGCGGCAGGAGAAAGTTCTGCACGGTGAACATGGTCTTCTTGATCTCGCCGCCATAGGCCGCATAGGCCACGATGGCCATCCGCTCGGCGAAATTGAGCATGATCGCGGTGTCGGAGCGGACGCTGTCGATGAGCGGGTCGGAGTGCATCCCGGTGGCCACGATCATGGTAAAGTCGGGCACGTGGTTCTTGTATTCCTCGGGATTCTTGAGCGGGATGAACATGTTGCGGGAGAAGAAGCTCGCCCACGCCGTTTCGCTAATGATCCGCAGCGGCATGCGGTATTCGGGATCGGCCCCGATGTAACAATCCTGCACGAACACGTCGCGGCCCTGCAAATAGGCCAACTGGCGTTTGCGCAGGCCGGCGTACTGCTCCGGGGTGCAGGGCTGGTTGTAGTCACCCCACCAGATCTTGTCCTCCGTGCTCGGCTCCTTGACGACGTATTTGTCCTTGGCCGAGCGGGCGGTGTGCTTGCCTGTCGTTACCAGCAGCGGGCCGCCGTCCACTATGAATCCTTCGCCGCGGAAGAGTGCCTCTTCGTACAGCGCCGGCGTAGACAGATTCCAATAGACGCGGCCCAGATTGATGAGCCCGTGGTTATCGAGCCCGTACGCGCTGGCCAGTTCGTCTTTATGCTTCTGTGCTGGGGTTTCGTATGTGGGACGTTTACTCATGTTCAATCCAATTCTTCGTGAGTCCGTGTTTATTCGCGACGGTTCACTAACACCGCCTAACAGAACCGGGAGCGTAAGCGACCGGCCAGCCTTCACTAACACCGCCTAACAGAACCGGGAGCGTAAGCGACCGGCCAGCCTTGCCACCCGCGCCTTTGTGCAGCCCCTCGCTCACGCTCGGGGTTCTGTTAGCGACTCTAAGTCGGCGGCCCTTGCTGATCGCTGACTGCTCTCCTTTGGAGAATATGATGCCACTGCCAGTTTGATTCGCTCGATGCCCTGCGTGATGTCACTGATCGAGCCGCAATAGCTGATCCGCAGGTGCCCATCCAGCCCAAAGGCAACCCCCGGGATGGTGACCACCCGAGCCTCCTCAATCAGGTACTGGGCCAGCTTGAGCGAATCCTCCTCGTAGTGGCGGAAATCGACCAGGCTGTAAAACGTCCCGTCCGGTTTGGTGACCTTGACACCTTCGATCCCACTCAGTTGATCCATCAGGATGTCGCGGTTGTTCTCCAGGGTCGTCCGCAAATCCTCCACGGAGGATTGGTCCCCGGTGAGTGCCCCGATCGCCGCCTGTTGCGACAGTGCCGAGGGCCCCGAGGTCTGGTGCCCCTGAATCCGGCCCATTACCTTGATCAGCGGCGCGCTCGCCACCGCCCAGCCCAGGCGAAAGCCGGTCATGGCGTACTGCTTCGAGACGCCGTTGACGGCAATCAGTTTCGACTCGTCGCCTTTCTCCTCGGCGAAGTCGAAACAGCTTATCGCCTTGCGGCCGTCGAAGATCAGGCGCTGATAAATGTCGTCCATGATCAGATAAAGATCCTGCCGCTCGCAGAAGCGGACGACGTCGCGGATGAACTCCGCGCTGTACATCGCCCCGCTCGGATTGTTTGGGCTGTTGATGATCACCACCCTGGTCTTGGCGGTGACGCTCTGCTCGATATCATCCAAACAGGGATAGTAGCTCCCGTCGGCGGGAAGCACCGGCACCGGGACCGCGCCGCAGAGCCGGGCCATATCGGGGTAGCTGACCCAGTACGGCACCGGGAAGATGACCTCATCGCCCGGATTAAGGACGGTTTGCAGGGCCACCATGATGGCTTGCTTGGCTCCCCCGGAGGCCATCACATTCCGTGGCTCAACGCGGTGGCGATAAAACTCCTCCGTGTAGTCGATAATAGCCTGTTTGAGGGCGGGGATCCCGTCGGCGGGCGTATACCGGACCTCACCCGTGTTCAACAGCGCGGCCGCTGATGTCAGGGCATCGTGCGGCGCTTTGCTTTTGGGCTCGCCGCCGCCCAGGTGGATGACGGGCTCCCCCTTGGCCCGCAGCGCCGCCGCGGTGGCGTTGAGCTTCAGGGTGGCCGATTCGCCGATACTCTTGGCAATCTCGCTGATACTCATGGATGGTTGTTCCTGACAAAGAGACCGCCGCGGGTCCAAGCCTCGCGTATGGGGGAAACCTGCTAAGCTAATAACGCGGACCGCGCTCGTCAACGACGAATCCGCGCCTTTACGCTGCCTTGACGCTGGTGCGAGAAAGGATTCTCGCACCGGCGATTCTCGCACCGGCGACGGCACCCCATCGGCCCGTTCGATAATCACGGAACCTTGGCGCGGCCTCGCGGCCATAACCAAAGGGGATTGTAGATTGACGATTGCTTGGTGCCTCTCCACTACGTGTTCGTTTTTGACGAAGGATGACCTGGGCAAGTACCGTCGCCAACAGCCCGCGGAGCGGGCGCTGGAATATAGCCCAGGGCGTCAGCCCTGGGTTCCCGGCCCGCCCC
>JAGMDK010000547.1 GCA_023128695.1 Phycisphaerae bacterium | reverse complement strand
TGCGTCAACCGGATACCCCCTTTAGAAAAATTCACAAGCTCTCTCGCCCGCGAATCCCGCCTCGATCACGTCTGGCATCCGGGCCTGTACATGAAAGCCACCGGCCCGCCGGGCAACGAGTTCAGCGGCAATTGCCTCGGCGACATGTTCGGCTGCGGCGAGACGTATCCGCTCGGGCCCGACAGCGGCCTCTGGTTCCACGAGGTGACGGGCATCTACTGGCGCGGGCTGGTCCCGTCGTGGTTCAGCGGGTGCAGCGGGATGCCCGGCTGCGGGCCGGATTGCCCATGGACGCTGGAGGAGGTCCAGACGCTGCCGCCGGCGATCCCCCGGCTACGGCCACTCGTCGTTGATGCCGCTCTGCGGTTATGGTAAACTGTGAAATGTGTGCGATGAGATGAATGGGTCGGTCGACCCATCGAGCAGGTCTCCGCGCTGCGACTTTGACAACTCATCAATTGAGAGTTGCCGGAGCAATAGATGGAGGTGTGTCATGGCAAATGTTCAGTTTGCGCACATCCGATTCGCGGTCGTGATCTACGTTCTTGCGGCGGGGTTTCAACCATGCCTGGGCGGACGGTTCTTCGGCACTGAACAGCAAGTCGCCGAAGATTACGAGATCGGTCCCGCCATTGGCGGCCAGGTCAACTCTGCCGTCATTTGGGGCGCCGGCCAGTACTTCGCCGTCTGGGAAGACGCCCGAGACATCAGCTTCGGCCTCCACGCCCTCGGCTTCGTCAGCGATATCTTCGGCGCCCGCGTCACCTCCGACGCCAACCTCCTTGACCCCGTCGGAATACCCATCAACCGAAGTCCGGACTTCCAGATGAATCCGTCGTTGGCTTACGACGGAACCCAATACCTCACCGTCTGGGCCCTGCGTAAAGGCCTCGACGAATTTCCCCAACACGATGTTTACTTCACCTTGGTGACGGCCGACGGCGTTCCGTTGGTACCAGACGGCGTCATCCTCTGCAACGCCGACAGCGTTCAGGATCATCCGTCCGTCGCCTGGGGCGGCCAGGACTACTTCGCGGTCTGGAATGACCAACGCGACGATGCCGGCGATATCTACGGCGCCCGCATTACAACCAACGGCGATGTTCTCGATCCCAACGGGTTTCCACTATGCCAAGCCACGGCCACACAGACGTTCCCCGACGTTGCCTCCAGCAACACCAAGTATCTGATCGTCTGGGAAGACACCCGCGCCGGCAACAGCGATGTATACGGCGCGTTCTACGATCCCGACGGGCTGGGCGTCATGCCCGACTTTCCAATATGCTCAATTGGCGGTGACCAACAAGAACCGGTCGTCACCTGGGACGGGTCCAATTTCCTCGTGGCTTGGCACGACAGCAGAAGCGGCAGCCGAGACATCTTCGCCGCCCGCGTCACCACTAACGGAACCGTCCTCGATCCGGACGGATTCGCCGTCGCCGTCACCATCGAACATGAAAACCACCCGGCACTTGTGACCGATGAGGACGGCAACAGCCTTCTGGCATACCAGCTACGACTCGATTGGGATTCGCCGGACATCCACGGCGTCTTCGTCAGTTCCGGCGGCGGCGTCAGCCAGTGCTTCCCCATATGCACCAATCCGGGCACTGAAGCAAAACCGCGGGCCGCCTTCAACGGATCCGAATACTTCGTCGCCTGGAATGATTCGCGCGGCGATGACATCTACGCCACCCGCGTCACCGCCGAGGGGACCATAATGGACCCCGGCGGCTTCCGGCTATCCAACACCGCCGAGTATCGCCAGTGGTCGGCCGTTGACTTCGACGGCCAGCAATATCTCGTGGCCTGGACCGAGTATGATGCAGACGAGTATGGCGGGCCGGGCGTCTTCTGCGCCCGCGTCGATCCAGACGGCACGCCCATCGACACCAGCGGAATCCTTGTCTGCGATCTGCCCACCTGGGAACGGTTCCCACAGGTTGCCTCCACGCCGCTCGGCTCCATGCTCATCTGGCAGGACGAGCGCAACTTCGACGCTGCCGGCAGTGATATCTATGGTGCGTGGGTCGGCCTCGACGGTACCGTCACGCCCGTCAGCGGCAACCCCGTCTGTACCCGAACCTACAACCAGGAACGCCCGGCCATGTGCTGGGACGGCGGCAACAAGTTCCTCATCGTCTTCGAAGACTGGATGGGGCAGGGATATTACAAAGATGTCTGGGGACTCATCCTCCACGCCGACGGAAGCCCGAGCATCGGCCCGTTCGTCGTCTGCCAGGCCGACAAGGCCCAGATATTCCCCGCCGCCGCCTTCGACGGCACCAACTTCATGGTCGTCTGGGAAGACCAGCGCCAGGCGGTCTATCCCTCCAACGCGCAGCAAGACCTTTTCGCCGCCCGCGTAACCACAGACGGCGTCGTGCTCGATCCCGATGGCTTTCCCGTCGTGGATGACGACTTCTTCGAGGTCGCGCCTCGCATCTCTTTCGATGGTGAACAATTCCTCATCGTGTACAACCACGTCGATGACACAACCGGCTGGGATGTTTACGGCGTCTGGCTGGACCCGGCAAGTCCAATTGTCGACCCGCCTTTCCAAATCGCCGCCGATCTCGAAATACATGAAATCGGTCCGGACGTCGCCTGGGACGGACTCGTCCACGCCGTCAGTTTCCGTCGTGGAAGCGAGCTCTGCGTCGCCCGAGTGGACCCCAGCCCCGCCGGCGGCATCAACGCCGAACCGATCTGCCTCGAACCCGACTACGGCCTGTGCCGGTCGGTCATGGCCCACGGCCCCAACCTGCGTCACCTTGTCGTTTATCAGTCCTGGTTAGTCGATCCTCCGTATGGCACCCACCGCATCCTTGCACGGCCTTTCGAAAGCCGCACCAAGGGTGACTACAACGACGACGGCGATGTGAACATGGATGACTTCACCTTCTACCCGGATTGCATGACCGGCCCAGGCCCGACCGAATTGGGCGAGGAATGCCACATCTTCGATTTTGAACCGGATGGCGATGTGGACCTGATCGATTTCGCTTCCTTCCAAGTCGCATTCACTGGAGAGTGAAGCCTCAAACTTGATCTTCGAGGTTTGGCCTCGAGGAGCTCAGGCATGTGATCATCGTGGGGGACTGACTAAGCGGTCTGCGCGCTGGCCAAGGCCCTGTTCGGTTCGTTACCCGCGGCCGAGCTACAGTACCGCCTGTCGCTGCGCCCCACGCCGCCGCGGTGTTAGTTCCCGCCATCTACGGGTCGGCCCAAACTCGACCGGCTGAAGCGGGTGGGCGAAAACCTGGATGCACGAATTGCGGTAAGTGAGAATACTCGATGGGGAGTCTCCCACGTCCGTCCCTCGCGTCCGCCGGGTGCCGCCCACGCGCGTGTCACTCGTTCGGTCCGGTCATTGTCTGTGCCCACGCGTCGAAGTCATCCATATCGACATCGTCGTCACCGTCGAAGTCGAACGCGGCGCAGGCGTCCGAGACCGGCGACTCGCCGAAGCAGCGCTGCAAGCCGGCGAAGTCGGGCAGGTCGAGGTCGCAGTCCCGGTCCACATCGCCGAGCGGCATGGCGAAGTGGGCCGTCACGCTCTTGTACCCGTCCATCGTGACCGTGAGCGGGTTGTCGGTTTCGTGGCCCGCGGGCACGTCGCCGGTCCACTGGTCGAACTCGCAGAGGCCATCCGGCACTGCGGTCAGCTCAACCGGTGTGCCGAGCGGGTACCATGTCTGGTCGGGATTGCGAAGGACGGCCCCGCTGCCCCGCGGACTGACGTGCGTGGACAGGTACACCTCGCCGGTGACACAAATATAGCCGTGGCGCTGATGGTCAGCACCGCTCGCGTCTTCCAGAGAGAGAGAAACGATTAGGTCCAGCCCACCGCTGACCTGTTCATTTGGCACAAGACCAAGGAAACATGGCGAGTAGAAATATGGGTTCCAGGTTTGGCTGGGTACGATTTGGCTGGAGTCCAGCAGGACTTCTGCCTGACCGATGTTATACGCTTCATTTGTGGCCGGCACATACAACACTTCGAAGTGATCTTCCCACCTTGCCTTAAAGATAATATCGTCGTTGCCCGGTTTGGGCACAACGACCATGCCGTAGCTGTCGAGGTAATCGACGTCTCCCGGTTCGGGCGGTACTAACTCGAACCGTGGCTGCCCCTCTTCGACTCGGCCCTGCAATAGAACAAAACCTCCGGATACATTCTCAGGCCCCGAACCGAAGTCCTCTTTCCACCGCCTTAGGTCCGCGGCCTCCAAGCGATGTGCCCCGCAAAGGTAAGTGGGTACCGAAGATGTCGTGTCATTGATCCGCATCAGTTCAAGCCCTCCGCCCATGTATCCCCCGACCATGGCAGGAGACCCCGACAGCGCGTTTTTCGGGTCCACCAGTACTTGCACACACTCGACGCGGTAGTCCATGTGTGGACCCGGGGCGGGATCATCAAGAAAACGATACAAGAAGATGAAACCTCGGGACGTTGGATTGGCATAGTCTTCCGAGTGGTGGGTGGCTCCGCCCGCCATCAGTAAATGTAATGAGTCATTATAGGAGAATACGGCCGCCTGGCCCTAAACCGCACTGGTATCTTCCGGCCCCGCGGGATCTGGCAGCAACTCAAGGGCATTCCACCGCAGCGGTTTCCATCCCACATTCTCCCCGATTACCCTGACCCATATGAATTGATAGTCGTTTGCCTGAACGTCGGTCCAGGTCTCGCCGGCAGCAGGCTCAAAGTCAAAGACGACCGGATACATACTGTAGCACGCCTCGGGATCGTCCTGCTGTCTATACCCGTTTGGCAACGCAAGCATGCACGAGGTCTCGCCGCTCGTAAAGAGAACCGGAGGGCACCAGATGCCTCCCCGGCAAATCGAGTCCCCGCACGCGCATTCCACGGAGCGCATGCTCAGTAGTGGGTAGCCATCGTACGGCTGTTCATCCGGTGACGCGACCTGGCGGGGAGATATATAAAAGAGCGAATGTGCCCCCAGTACCGTACTCATCTGGTAAGAGGCCGTAATGAAATAACATA